>JBCBGR010000270.1:0-3942 GCA_038526555.1 Pseudomonadota bacterium | reverse complement strand
CAGTCCGCCTTTGGCTTTGGTCACCACATTGCCGAGCGTCTTGAAATCAGCCGCCAAGCTGGCGCGCTTCATCCGTACAACTTGGAGATTGGGGTCAAAGCCGAAGAGTTCGCAGGCAAAGCCGAGCCGGCCCATTTCAGCCATAGCTTCGGCCCAAGCCTCGGGTCCATCAAACTCAAAACTCGCGTGATCTTCATCTGTCGGGAGTGGCATCAGGCGCAGCGTGGCTTCGGCCTTATAGCCGAAAGCGCCTGCGTCTGCGAGGAAGAGGCCTGTCAAATCAGGCCCATATTGCCGCCAGAAGGGCTTGCCTTTCGGGCTCGCCGCCGTGCCAGTTTTCACGATTGTGCCGTCGGCCAGCACGACGGTCAGGGATGTGACGGAGTCGGTCGATGGCCCATAAGCGCCTGCGCCGAAGAAAGCATTATTCTGCGAAAGACCCCCGCCAATGGTGGAGGTGAGGCCGGATAGAGGTCCCCAGAAGGGAGTCCGTAACCCCTTGGGCGCAAGGGCCTGATAAAGCTCCGCCCAGGTCACACCCGCTTGGACGGTCACCGTCATATCCTTCTCGTTGATCTCCAAAATCTGATCCATTTTGGAAAGGTCGAGCATCGCCGTGCCTGCGCGGTCAGGCGTGTAGCCCTTGGTGTAGCTCATGCCGCCACCACGCGGATTGAGAGGCATTTTCGCCCGGTGGGCGACGCGGACTGCATCCGCGAGTTGTTCTGTTGTTGTGGGCGTAATGACAAAATCCGCGAGTTCGCCCTTGGCCCAAATGTCTTCGGAAAAGAGCGCGCGGTCTTTATCCTCTTGGCTCAACCCCTCTGTGCCGAGAATTTGTGTGAGACTATCAATGACTGGCTTATTCATGATGTTCTTTTAACCCCGCGATTGCGAAAAGGCTTGGTGTGTATCAATCGACCCATGCGACAGATTAGACTCTTAAAGTCGGGTTTCTTCGCAGAGGGTCCGCCGGATGAGCATGCCGTCTCTGACAAAGTGCCAAGTCCGCGATCGGACATTATTCACGGGAGGCAGGATGATTTCCCAAAAGACGACACCGGGCAGGTCCTTCCGGTCCAGATGGAGTAGGATCAACCCGTCTTTTGTCTCCCAGGCTGACCCGGCAAAAGTCGGTTCATCCCACCAAAGACGATCATCGCGAAAGGTGCCTTCAAGGACAGCGAGATCGATCCGGCCATCACTATGGGTGAATGTGTTGCGCTGAATGTAGGCAAAAGGGCCATCATCGGGGAACTCGCAGATGACATGACTGGCATGGCGTTCGATCTCCTGCGCGTTCCCATCCAGATGAATGTAGGTCCCGGACCATGTGCCTTCATGAGCCCGCATGGCGGGCATGGCGGTATGGAAATCAGCATGGTGCGACATAATCGCAACAGTGCGGATAAATTCCTGTGTCACATTTGTTTCAAGTCAATTCGCCCGCCAATCACTCCGGTCAATCGGGCTTTGTTCGTGAACGCGGACGCCGGGCATGGTCGGGAAGCCAGCTCTTTAGGGACCAAAATTATCGTTGCACGCGACGCCTTCGTCGTGGGCAGGTCTTTAAGGAGCGACCATTATGAAGAGCCAGACATCCGCCCGATATTGGGTCAAAACCGCATCTATTACGGCCATCGCCGGCGCCATGCTCACCCCAACTCATGCGTTTTCACAAATTGACGAAGTCATTACAACCGCGCAGCGTCGGGCGGAGACAGCGCAGGACGTGCCCGTCGCGCTGACCGTGCTGAGCGCAGAAGATCTGGAAATTAATCAGATTCAGGACACGCTGGATCTGCAAGCATTCGTTCCCAACCTGAACTTGGGCACAAATACAGGCACGGCCAATGCGGCTCGGATTTTCTTGCGCGGCATTGGCGAAGACGAATCGCGCGGCTTGGTTGAACCCGCCGTGGGGACTTATGTCGATGGTGTTTATGTCGGGCGTATTGTTGGCGCATTGTTTGATCTCGTCGACCTGGAACAAATCGAAGTTCTGCGTGGGCCGCAAGGTACGCTGTATGGACGGAACTCGAATGGCGGCGCGTTAAAGATCACGACCATGCGCCCGGATACGGAGAGTTATGGCGCCAATGGCCGTTTCACCTATGGCAATAATGACCGGCTTGATCTGAAAGGAACGGTCAATATTCCGCTCTCGGATCGTACAGCCGTCCGCCTTTCGGGTCTTTACAAATCGCGAGACGGTTTCTTTGATATCAACCCGAACGGCACGCTGGCGGGTCAGTCCGTCGAAAATGTCGGTGATCTGGACACGCTCGCCTTCCGCGGATCGCTCAGCCATGATTTCGGCGATAATTGGAACGTCCTGCTCATCGCCGATTACACGGATGATAACAGTGACCCTATCCCGTCATCCATCGTCGATACGCTCGACGCAGACGGTGATTTGTTCACAATCGAACCGGCTCCGGGTACATCCTGCGTGGACGGCGGGCCTGCAGATCGTGAGGCTGGGTCCTTCCAATTTACGCGACCCGTTGGGTGTTTCACGGGCTTCTTCAATGAGACGAAGAGCCAAGGGATTTCTGGCACGATTACAGGTGATCTAGGAGACTTGACGGTCGAGTCTATTACCGCGTTCCGCCGGATGGATGATGATCTCTCGTCTCACATCGGCTTTCCTTATCGTCAAGAAACAGATCAGGAGCAATTGAGCCAGGAAGTGACGCTGAGTTCCAACTTTGATGGGCCATTCAACTATGTGGCGGGTATTTACTACTTCAAAGAGGATCTGAACCTCGACACGTCCTTTGTCTTCCCGTTCCGGGTTGCTGCTGATGTCGAAAGCTTCGCTATCTTCGGGCAGGGCGAGTATGACTTTGGTGATTTCACCTTCACAGGCGGCTTGCGCTACACGGACGAAAATCGCGATTTTGAAGGGATTGCTTTCACTTCCGGCTTGACCAATCAAGTCGATGTCGGCGGCGATAATATAAGCTACACCGCAAAACTCGACTACAATGTCAATGAAGACGTCCTTGTCTACGCGTCCTATTCGACAGGCTTTAAAGGCGCTGCGGTCTCGCCAGACTGTTTCGGTCCCACAGCTTGTTTCCTGCCTGTGGAAGAAGAAGAGGTTGGCACATTGGAGTTTGGCTTCAAGTCAAGCTGGGCCGAAGATCGTCTCCGTTTGAACGGGACTTATTTCTACAATCAATATGATAATCTTCAGATTGCAGCGACCGTTCCGGGTCTTGGCTTCACACGATTCAATGTTGAAGAAACAGAGATTTCCGGTCTGGAATTTGACCTGACATATGCGCCAACGGAGCGGTTTGAACTCTCGGCTAATCTCGGCATTCTCGACGGCCAGTATGAAGAACTCACACAGGCTCAAGCCAGCGCACTGACAAATGCTGGTGTGCCTTGTCCGGGCGGTGTTGCAACGATTGAGTGTGCGCTTGATCTCGAACTGAAAAACGCGCCGTCTTACAAGGCCAATATTGCCGCGACCTATTTCCAGCCCTTTATGGACGGTGAACTCATCTTCTCAGGCGATGTCTCCTTTGAGGATGATAGCTTCAATCTGGTCGCGAACAGCCCCGCCAGTGCGCTCAGCGAAATTCCAACGCTGGCCAATGCGCGCATTGCATATCGTCCGGATGATGCGGCGTGGAATGTAGCCATTTGGGCGCGGAATATTCTGGATAAGGAATATTTCCGGGCGGGTACGGCGAATGCCAACGCCGTGTATGCGGCTGAGCCGCTCACATATGGCGTGGACATCGGCTTTAATTTCTAAGCCAAACTCACATTCCATTTGATTTGGGGCAGTCGCATTCTCGTGCGACTGCCCTATGTGTATGAGAATGGCGACAACGCTTTTTGACAAAATCTGGGACGCGCACCGTATTGCGACCTTGCCGTCCGGCGAAGACCTGATCGCGATTGACCGCGTCTTCCTCCATGAAC
>JBCBGR010000269.1:0-3956 GCA_038526555.1 Pseudomonadota bacterium | reverse complement strand
GTCGGTTTTCGTTTGCCTGAGAGAACGTCAGACGCGAGCGATGCCATTTTGTCACTCGACTGCTTTTTTGCCATTTTCGGCTCCTTTGATGAGCCGGATAGTGGTTGCGCCAAGATTCGGATTATGCTTTTTAGCTACCGAGTACTCAGGTTGCCACTATCCGGCAACTACTTCCTAAGGCCCGGCGTTGCAGCGCTGGGCCTTTCTCTTTTACCAATACAAGATTGACGAGTCCAGCAACTAGATTGCTTGGAAAACTACATATTGTGTAAGATTATCAAACATTTAGAGAACAAAAAAAGTACTTAACAAGAATATAGGATTGTTTTCCTACAACTGTAGAGTTCTGAACTAAGTGGCCTACAGAGTCACTGGAGAGTGATTCTAAGTCTGATTCGCTTAAGTCCCAATCCAGACAATCCGCGCAATCCAGGCGACCTGGGCGCGCGGTAGAATGCGATCATCATACTCCGGGTTGATGGATAAGAGCTCAATCTGGGTTTCACTCATGCGGTGCAACTCTTTCGCCATCACCTCACCTTCCACCGTTTTAACGACAACGCGATCCCCGCGTCGCACGGGCTCATTCGGGCTCACCACAACCCGGTCCCCAGCACGCATAACAGGCGACATACTGTCTCCGGAAATTTGCAGGCAATAGGTCCCCGGATCCTTCACACCCGGAATACGGACGTCATCCCAACCAGAGCCAACCGGAAAGCCGCTATCATCAAAATAGCCACTATCGCCCGCTTGGGCATGACCGATCAGCGGGACGCTCGGGCCGCGTGCATGGGTTTCATCGGCAAAGCGGGCGAAATCCTCAAAGGTCATCTCCACCGTGGCCAGAACCTTGGAGAGGCTCTCTGTTGACGGCCAGCGGTCTTTCCCAGACGGGCTTTGGCGTTTGGATTTGTTGAAGGTCGTCGGATCAAGACCCGCCCGCCGCGCCAGGCCGGACGGGCTGGTCGACAGGGCTTGCGCCAGACGATCCAACGCATTCCAAATATCACCGTGAGAAAACATGAGATATGAGTAGGATTATATGCCTAGTCGGTCAAGCGGCGATCTGCGCCAATTTATTGGGTGGTTCTAACCTGGGGTCGCCGCGGACCCTGCCAAGAGACCCCCATCAATCGTCATTTCGGCCCCTGTGATATAGCGCGCCTCATCTGAGCTCAGCAGCACCACAAGCGCAGCCACCTCTTCGACTGTCCCGAAGCGCTGCATGGGCGTATCCTTAACGAGCGCGGCCATCGTCACGTCTCGTGTCTCAGGGTCGCCCAACATCGGTTCCCATATGGGGGTCATGATCGCCGCCGGATGGACCGAGTTGCAGCGAATATCGAGGCCTTGTTGCGCGCAATAGAGCGCGACGGTTTTCGTATGATTGCGAATAGCAGCCTTAGATGCGGCATAGGCCGACGCCCCTGGAATACCGACTAGGCCGGAACGGGACGAAATGTTGACAATGGCCCCCGCCCCTTTGTCCCGCATCGCGCGGATCGCGTAGCGACAGCCTAGAAAGGTCCCGTCCGTATTGACGGCATGCACCGCTCGCCAATCCTCTAAGGAGGCATGCTCAGGGTCATGCGGACCGACGCCATTTTCAAAGCCGGTTATACCCGCATTATTCACGTGGATATCGATTTGCGGGTAGGTTTCGGCAAGTGCAGCCCAATGCGCTTCACGCTGCACATCAAGCGGATGAAAACTCGCGCCGATCTCTTGCGCCAGCGCCTCACCGGCCGCTACATTAATATCGGTCACGACAACTTGCGCGCCTTCTTTGACGAAGGCGCGGGCAATGCCTTCGCCAATCCCGCGCGCTGCGCCGGTAATGATGGCGGTCTTATTCTGTAATCGGGTCATACTGTACGGTCTTTCCTGAAACCCACGACGAATGAACCGCCTTTACAAAAAAACCCCGCATCTGCGAAGCGCAGAGCGGGGTAGTTATTGTGCGATACCGACCGGGGCATCGCGAGGGGATTTAGGTCCGCGCCGCCCTTAAGAGGCGACGCGGGAATTAGGTTTTAAGAGCCTGCAAACTCTGGATAAGAGGCGACGCCAATCTCGCTGACGTCCAGCCCTTCAATCTCATCCTCTTCAGACGGACGCAGGCCGATTGTCATTTTCAGCGCGAGGAAGACGATGGCAGAGACGACAACCACGAAGACGGCTGTGGCCACGACACCGACAATTTGCGCCACCAAGACTTCAGGGAAGCTGATCGCAACAGCGAGCGTACCAAAGATACCGGCTACCAAGTGAACCGGGATCGCACCGACCACGTCATCAATTTTCAGCTTATCGAGCAGAGGCACTGTCAGACAGGCGAGAATTGAGCCGATCGCACCGATTATAATAGATAGTCCGATGGACGGGGCGAGCGGCTCAGCCGTGATGGCCACCAGGCCAGCCAGCGCACCGTTCAGAGCCAGTGTCACGTCGATCTTCTTGTAGCGCAGCTGTGTGTAGACGATCGCTGCAATCACACCGCCAGCAGCCGCCATGTTCGTGTTGACGAAGATGCGTGAGACGTCTGTTGCATCACCAATCGTACCCATAGCGAGCTGTGAGCCACCATTAAAGCCGAACCAACCGAGCCACAGAATGAAGGTGCCAAGTGTCACCAATGGGATGTTGGATGCAGGGATCGGATTGACCTTGCCGTCCACATATTTGCCAAGGCGTGGGCCGATGATGATCGCACCGACCAGAGCCGCCCAGCCACCTGTTGAGTGAACCAAGGTAGACCCAGCAAAGTCAGAGAAGCCCATATCGTCGAGGAAGCCGCCGCCCCATTCCCAACCGGCAACAACCGGATAGATAAAGGCAGTCAACACAGCCACAAAGATGAAGAAAGGCCAAAATTTGATGCGTTCAGCGACTGTCCCGGACACAATTGAGGCTGTTGTGGCGCAGAAGACCATTTGGAAGAACCAGTCAGACGCCACAGAATAACCTGTTTCAACCGCGGCTGCCGCTTCACCGTCAGCGCCAAGGCCAACAGTTTCCAGCGGATATCCCGGAGACGCGAGAGATCCAAAGTTCACAAAGTCATTCAAGCCAGCATAAAGCATGTCATAACCGAAGGCCCAGAACATCAAACCGGCGAGTGAGTAGAGCATGATGTTCTTCAGACACTGCATGGAGACATTTTTCGAACGGACAAAGCCCGCTTCGAGCATCGCAAAGCCTGCGGCCATCCACATGACGAGGAAGCCACCAATCAGGAACAGTAATGTGTTCAAGATGTAAGCGGTTTCCGCCGCACTCGCGGCAACAGCCGCCTCAATCGCGGCTGCATCTTGCGCAAAAGCCAAGCCAGGCAGTGCCAAAGCCGCTGCCCCCCCTAATGACAATAATGAGCCAACACGGCCCAGACTGTTACGACGCATGAGTATCCCTCCAATTTTCGTGGTGTTAACGGACCCTAAATGGACGCTCGCGGCGAGCCTGAGCGTAGGCCCGCCTCTGAATCGGGCTTCAATGGGTAAGATTTGTGCGCTTGTGACTGGCTCTTGCCCTGACCCTGTGCATTCGCCATGGAGGCCGCATGAGCGCTTCAACCCCGACAGATCCGTCCATTTTCAAGATATTCACCCCGGAACACTGGGATTTACTGAACGAAACAGGCCAAACTTTGGGCAGCGCCCATGACCAAGCCGATGGCTTCCTGCACTTCTCAACGGCTAGCCAGTTGGACGGCACATTGGCCAAGCATTATGCGAAAGCGGGCCCGCTCATTCTCGCCCGTATTCGGGTTGAGGGGCTCAGCTCAGAAGCGTTGAAATGGGAAGTGTCACGGAATGGCGATCTGTTTCCGCACCTTTACGGCGCGTTGACCCGCTCACAGATTGATCAGCACTGGCCTCTTTCACCCAATGATCAGGGCGCGTATGTGCTGCCCGATCCGCCGGGAGCTTGCGCAGCATGTGGGTGCCAGCTTT
>JBCBGR010000268.1:0-3962 GCA_038526555.1 Pseudomonadota bacterium | reverse complement strand
GTTGCGACGCGTATGACTTTTATGACAGCGCATCTTTGCGCTTGAACGAAAGACAGTGAATTGACGGACCAACTTGATCCTGCCCTGCTGGAGATTGTTTACAGCAGCGAAACGCCGACGCCGCTCGAAGCGGATGATATTCGGGCGTTGCTGGAACATGCGCGCAAGAAAAACACGGAATGGGACGTCACAGGCCTGCTTTGCTATGACCATCAACGGTTCTTGCAAATCATTGAAGGCGAAACTGACGTCATCATGGATCTCTTTCATTCGATCCAGAACGATCCGCGCCACACCAATATCCGCATTCTGCATGAAGGCGATATTGAAGAGCGCGCTTTCTCAGACTGGAAGATGGCATTTGAGCCAATCCCAGCCGGGCTGCTGCCGACGTTGACCCGTGCCATTCATACACGCCCTCTCTCTGAGGCTGTGCCGACAGACGATATGAGCGCCGGCCGCCGCATCTTTGCCCTGTTCATGGACGAGATGTATGGCGATGATGAAGCTGAGACGCGAGAACCCGCTGACGCTTAGGTAACGACCTTAATTAACCCAAAAAGCCCGCCTCTTTAAAGGCGGGCTTTTTCATTTCTGAAGGTCAGTTTGATCTAGAAACGACCACTCACTGTAAAGCGCGCATTCAGCGGGCGCCCAACTGTCACCTGATGCGTGCTGTGTGAGTTCGGGAAGTAGAGCGTGTCTGTCAGGTTCTCGATATTCACCTGCAAACGAAGGTCATCCGTCACATCGTAGAAGGCGGCGGCATCAAAACGCGTATAGGACGGTAGGGTCGGATGCGCACCCACTTTGGCGAAGTCGCGGTCTGTAATGAAGCTCTCATCCTGATAGGTCATACCCAGACCCAGACCGAATTGGTCCGTCACCTGATAGCCCGCCCAGATTGATGCCATATGTTCTGGCAGTTCGCGCGGGGCTTCCAGACCATTATCCGTCTCGCCGTCGAGGTAAGAATAACCCGCGGTTACAAACAGCACGTCAGTCACCTGGCCTTGCAGCTGAACCTCGAAACCCTGGACTTCCAGGCCGCGAATTTCAAACTCTTCCGGATCGACATCATTACGAGCAGCAACGGTTTGGTCATTCTGGAAGACGGCGGCTGTAAAGCTGACACCCGGCTGAATGTCCCATTTCACGCCCGCTTCGAGATTTTCAAAGACATCAGGGCTGAGCGCTTCTGTGGAACCGCTCAGTGATGCAAACTGCTCGCCGGAGCGTGGCAGGAAACTGCGGCTGAAGGAGCCATAGAAAGAGACATTTTCCTGTGGCTTGAAGATCAGGCCGACACGTGGCGAAATTTCATCATCACTCCGCGAACGTGTAACGCCGTTTTTGATATCATCGACCTCAAAATCAAAGCTGTCAAAACGGGCGCCAAGGACGACGTCAAAGTTTTCAGACAAAGAGATTTCATCCTGAATGTAAGCCGAGAAGACCTGAATATCGGCTTCTGTATCATCATTAACAGCCGTGAAACCGACAGTCACAGGCACACCATCAAAGTTCACACCAGAGAAATTCCGGAAATTCAGCGGACGTGTTGCGAGGAACCGTTCACGATCATTCCCAGTCGATGAAAAGACGGGATTGAAACGATCGTTATTGTTGACCGTATCAATAAATTCGAGACCAGCGACGACCGTATGCTCAATAGAGCCAGTCGTGAACTCGCCGACCAAATTACCTGATAAGTTGAAGTTCTGGCGTTGGGTCGTGTCGACATAGCCATCGAGCTGCACATTATTCGCCGCGAGGATATAATCGCTCGCGTAGAAATTCTCGTATAGCTTGTCGTAATCTGAATAAGACAGGCTAAAGATGCCTTTGAGATTCTCTGAGAAGGTCTGTGTCAGATTGGCCCGGAAGACATGCGCTTCCAGCGTTGTGAGGTTATTCTCAGGATCCCCAAAAACGATGTCTTGCAGCGCCTTAACCGGGCGTCCTGTGCCTTCATCATCAGTCGGAATACCGCGATCAATGAAACGCTCATGGTTTGCATACTCATAGGATAGATCGAGGGTTGAATTCTCGCTCAACGCAAAACGAGCCGTTGGGTTAATGCCGAAACGCTCCCCATCATAAAAATCGCGGTGATTGTTCAGGCTTTCATACATGGCATTGATGCGGAAAGCCGCTGTGTCTGCTGTGTTTGAGGTGTTGTGGTCGAGTTGAAAATCAAACGCACCAAACGTATCAACACTGGCTTGATAGCCCGTGAATTGTTCGCCGAATTCACCCTTCTTTGTCACGCGATTGATCAGCCCCCCCGTGCCGCCTCGGCCAAACAGGAGCGCATTCGGGCCGCGCAGGATTTCGACCTGTTCCAGATTATAGAGCGGACGATAGTATTGAACGTCATCCCGGACACCATCGATAAAGAAGTCCGCCGTGGAGCGAACGCCACGAAACACGACCGCGTCACGGTGGCCTTCACCTTGGGAGGTGTTCACGCCCGGCGTATAGTCGATAATCTGCCCAATGGACGTAAAGCCGCGCACAGCGATTTCGTCCGCAGTCACGATTGAGAGACTCTGTGGCACATCGATAATGGGCGTGGGTGAACGCAAGGCATTCACCTGATCAGTGTAAAGATATTGGCCCGTCACGATGATTTCATCGTCTGCAGCAGCGTCATTCGCGGACGCAAACCCAGCCATCATCAAAGGTGTAAGTGTTGTTGCAAGCAGCAGCATTGAGCGGCGCATAATAGTGATCCCTTTAAAAGCTGCCGAGCCTTTAATGCGAACCATTTGCAGAAACAACCGCTAATGCGAGTAATTATCAGTTTTAGCTGATAAATCTTGTAAGCGAAGCCCGAAAATAAAAAAGCCCCGCCTGAAACCTATCCAGACGGGGCTAAAGTGTTTTTGAGTGAGGCGGTTTTAAGCGGCCGCCTTCTCCTCGCGGGCGAGGTTCCGCAACACGTAATGCAGGATCCCGCCATTCTTGTAATATTCGAGTTCGTTCTCTGTATCGATTCGCACCTTGGTGGTGATCGTTTTCACTGAGCCGTCCGTCATGGTGATGTTCACCTCAACCTCATCCATCGGCTTGATGTCATCGACATCGCCGATTGAGACGGTCTCATCCCCGGTCAGACCGAGTTCTTCCCAGCCATCGCCATTCATGAACTCGAGCGGCAGGACGCCCATCCCAATCAGGTTAGAGCGGTGAATACGCTCAAAACTCTCAGCGATGACGGCACGAACGCCGAGCAGGATTGTGCCCTTGGCCGCCCAGTCACGCGAAGAACCGTTCCCATAAAGCGAGCCAGCGAAGACAACGAGGTCACGACCTTCGGCCTTGTAGCGCTGCGCCGCGTCAAAGATGGACATGACTTCGCCCGTTGGGACATATTTCGTCACGCCGCCTGTTGTACCAGGCGCCATCAGGTTCTTAAGGCGAATATTGGCGAACGTGCCGCGCATCATGACTTCGTGATTGCCACGACGTGAGCCGTAAGAGTTAAACTCGTTCCGCGGGACCTGACGATCTTTAAGGTAAGTCCCGGCCGGACCGTTAGATGCGATCGAGCCTGCGGGTGAGATGTGGTCCGTCGTAATTGAATCGCCCAGAAGCGCCAGAATATTCGCGCCTTCCACATCACGAACCGGATCGGGGTCAATGCCCATACCCTCAAAGTAAGGGGGGTTCCGGACATAAGTCGACCCGGGGTTCCAGTTATAGACCTTCCCACCTTCAACGGCGATGTCAGCCCAGCGCTCATCGCCTTTGAAGACGTCCGCATATTCCTGCTCAAACAGTTCACGCGTCACAGAGCCGCGTACCGCTTCAGCGATTTCGGCACTTGTCGGCCAGAGGTCGCGCAGGAAGACATCATTGCCGTCCTTGTCTTGGCCCAGCGGATTTGTGACGCGTGAACTGTTTGAGCAGGAATATGCGGACGTCTTCAAAGGCGATGAGCGCTGGGCTGACATCGC
>JBCBGR010000267.1:0-3983 GCA_038526555.1 Pseudomonadota bacterium | reverse complement strand
GAGCGGATTGTTCATAACCGCTTCTTGCGTCTGTTCGACCGTAGGCATTTCGGCAAAAGCTGCGGGGCTGCCCAGAAGGGCAAAGGCGGCGCAAGCTGTGAGGAGGTGTGTACGAAGGCCCGTCGGTGTCGGTCGCTGCATAGAATTTTATCTCGTTATTGATGAGGTGTTTTGAACTCGCCGGACAGTAGGCAAGGAGAGGCCATGGGGTCAATGTCGGTTTGCGGTTCCTAACAGAGTAGTGATGGCCATCGGGCGCGGTTAAGTCGCGTCGCGCGCGGTTCTGAAACCAATATGATTGGTCGGCAGCCCAGCCTCTTGGCCTTGGCGTGCTGCGGGGCGATAGCGGCGACAATAATTCTCCGCGCAGAGCCAGGATCCGCCTTTCAGGGTGAGGATGTCCTCGCCCGTCTGGCTCTTAGCATTCTGATAGGGCGTATCCGTCCATTCCCAGACATTGCCTGTCATATCATGAAGTCCATAGCCATTTGCTGGGAAACAGCCGACTGGGGCGGTCCCGTTAAATCCGTCCAAGGCTTCATCGGCGAACGGGAAAAAGCCCTGCCATGTGTTCGCGCGGTCATGTGTCTCTTCCGGTGGCGTATCGCCCCATTCATACATAGCCTCTTTCAGACCGCCTCTGGCGGCAACTTCCCATTCCGCTTCCGTGGGGAGGCGTCTGCCCGCCCAGTCGGCATAAGCTTTGGCATCGGCGTATCCGACCTGCACGACCGGGTGATGCTCACGGCCTTCAATAGAGCTGCCGGGCCCTTCCGGCTGTCGCCAATTGGCACCGATCTGAAAGTGCCACCAACTCGGAGACGTCGCTGTCGGTGGTTTGAAAATCGCCGAGCCGGGCTGTTTCATCTCTTCCGGGACACTGGGAGGGAGTAGCGATAGGTCTGGCTCGCGCTCAGCCACCGTAACATACCCCGTCTTTTCAACAAATTGGGCGAACTGGGCATTCGTGACCTCAGTCGCATCGATGAAAAACGGGTCAGGACTAACGATCCGGGACGGTCGCTCTTCCGGGTAAGCAACGTCTGACCCAATCCGTTGCGGGTCTGCCTCAATTAACACCTCGGTGACATTAGATGAGAAACACAGGTTCGGGATATCAGTTGTCGCAGAGCTCGGATCACCGTTTGAGCAAGCGACGAGGCTTGTCGTTGCACAAACTATTACGCTCGATTTGAACGCCTGCAAAAGAGACGCGCTCAGCTGTTCATTCACATTCACAAGGCAAGCGTATCACAGATTACGAGCGGCCAAAGTGATATTGCGGGATAGCTCAGTGCGGTAGGTCGTCGAAGGACAGACCCAGTCTTTTCATGCGGATCAGCACATCCGGCCACTCTTCCTCGACAAACTTTTTACGCTCACTTTCGAGCATTTCGGCGCGTGATCCAGGGCTGACTTCGGATCCAATGCCGCGACGCTTGATGGTTAGGTTCTGTTTGTCGAGTTCTTGAAAGACTTTGGCCGCTGTCAGGGGGCTGACATCAAATTCTTCGGCGCATTGACGCACAGATGGCAGCAATTCCCCTTCAGGGTAAGTCCCATCCAGAATGCGTCCGATGATAACGTCGGTGATCTGCCGATAGATCGGCTGGTCATCGTTCCATGTAAATTTTTGCTTGGCCATATTGTCCTGTGCGCGGGTCAGACATGCGTAGGACCCGCCGCCAAACCATGAGGAATCTATAGCGAAGAAAAACATAGTTGACAAGTGTGCTGTCTATGTGGTGTATTAGGTATGTAATACAGCTAGGAGGTCATGATGCGACCCTTACCCAAAACAAAAGCCGTCAAAGACAAAGCGGCGAAACGGGCTAAAGCCGATGCGGCTGAAAATGTCATTGGCCTCACAAAAAGTCCCGAAAGCACGACGCGCCAGTCTGCATCAAACCCTGCATCAGACATGGATCAACGGGTTGCTACAAAGAAACCGTTTGGTCGAACGCTCGCGGTCGGGTTGATCGCAGCTTTGCTGCTGGGCGGGGCTGCCACCACCTATATCGCCATCGGTTTGAACAGTTCACAAGCGGTACAAGCCGACCGAATTGTCAAAGGGACAGTTGAGGTGGGCCAGTTCGGCGAAACCATACCGGTCAATGCGAATGTGATCCCTGAAGATACGGTCTTTCTGGATACGGTCGAAGGCGGTCGCATCACGACGCTTCATGTCGAAGACGGGGCGTTCGTGACAAGCGGAACGGCCCTTGTCACATTGAAAAACTCTGATCTTGAGCTTCAAGTGATTGGCCGTGAAGCGCAATATACGCAGCAGCTTTCCAACCTTGCCCAATCGCAAATGGCCTTTGATCAGAGCCAGCTTCGCTATGATCAGCAGCTCATGGATGCAAAGCTTCAGATTGATCTGACGCGCGCTTCCCTAGAGCGTCGTTTGCCGATTGAGGAAACAGGTGTCTCTCAATCCGAAATTGACCGCTTACGCGCAGAACTCACCCATCAGGAAGCGACTTATGATCTGATCGCTTCGGCCAAAGCGCGGGATACTGAAAGTTCAAACCGCAACCTCAATCAGCTTCGTCAATCCGTCGCGCGAATGGAAGACAGTGTCGATATTATGCGCGATTCGCTCGACCAGCTGACATTGCGAGCCCCTATTGACGGCCGCATTTCTGCGATGACCTTGCAGCCCGGACAATATCTCTCCCCAGGATCGCGCGTCGGTCAGGTCGATGTTGTCGGGTCATTTAAGCTGCGAGCTTATGTCAATGAGTTCTATCTGAACCGTCTATCCGTTGGCCAGATTGCGACAGCGGAGATGTCTGGTCAGACTTATGATCTGACCATTTCCAAGATTTATCCGACAATCTCGGACCGTCTGTTCGAAGTCGATCTGGCATTTGCAGGTAACCGCCCAGAGAATTTGCGGCGCGGCCAGAGTGTTCGCCTGCGCATTTCCATGGGCGACGAAGCGCAAGCGCTAACAATCCCGACAGGGGCTTATGAAGCCTCAACAGGGGGACAATGGGTCTTTGTTGTCAGCCCGGATGGGCAATCAGCAACGCGCCGTGACATCGAAACAGGGCGCAAAAATCCGGATCGGATCGAAGTCATCTCAGGTCTGTCTGAGGGCGAGACCATCCTCACCTCCAGCTATGATGCTTACGCAGATCGCGAGCGCATCACTCTCACACAATAAATTCGGCATTGGATCGATAGGAGCCACTCATGATTACACTCTCCAATATTCGAAAAGTCTACGCGACGCGCGACATGCAAACGGTCGCCCTGAATGACGTCAGTCTCACCATTGAAACGGGGGAATTTGTCGCCGTGATGGGACCGTCCGGCTGCGGAAAATCAACCCTGATGAATATCCTCGGCATGATCGACACCCCTACGGAAGGGTCATACAATTTCAACGGGCAGGAGATCGCTGATTATAAGGAAGCGCAGCTGGTCAAGATGCGCAAAAACAACCTGGGCTTTGTTTTCCAGAGCTTCAATCTGATTGATGATCTGACGGTCGAAGAGAATATTGCGCTACCGCTGCGCTATTTGAAAATTCCCGCGAAGACCCGCCAGAACCGGGTGAGGGAAGCGCTTGAGCTTGTTGGTCTGGAAAACCGTGCCAAGCACAAACCCTCTCAGCTCTCAGGTGGACAGCAGCAGCGTGTGGCCGTCGCGCGGGCCGTGATCGCCGACCCCAAACTCATTCTGGCCGACGAACCCACGGGAAACCTCGATTCTCAAAATGGTGAGGATGTGATGGAGCTCCTCGGCTTACTCAATGAACAAGGGGCGACGATTCTGATGGTCACGCACTCTGACAAGGATGCCGCGAAAGCCGACCGGATTATCCGGATGCTGGATGGGCAAATTCTCGATCATGGCCACAGCCCGAAGTCGGAGGTTGCATAATATGTTCGCCCATTTCTTTAACATCGCGATCAAACATTATGTTCGCGCGCCGATGATTACGGCGGTCAATATTTTTGGTCTCGCTTTAG
>JBCBGR010000266.1:0-3984 GCA_038526555.1 Pseudomonadota bacterium | reverse complement strand
CGCAGTCCGGAAGAAAATTCTGCGCCCTAGCGCATCCGTCCCAAAGGACGGAAGCGGAAACATTTCTTCGAGAGCCTATTCAATTCGCTACCGCTCACTGCGCTTTGCGCAGGCGACGAAAAACCCCGTGCTCGCTACGCTGCGCGCGCCGCCTTTTCGTCGGAGGGCAACTGTTTAGGCTAGTATCGAGCGGACTCAGACTCGCTCAATAATTATCGCCGGCGCCATCCCACCCGCGGCGCACATGGTCACCAAACCATACCGTCCACCAGACCGTTCCAACTCATCCAGTGCCGCCCCAATCAGGATCGAGCCCGTTGCCCCAATCGGATGACCCAGCGCCATCGCGCCGCCATTAATGTTTACCTTCTCCCGATCCAGATCGAGATCGCGGATGAACTTCTCAGCAACGACGGCAAACGCCTCATTGATCTCCCAGACATCAATATCGTCCTTGGACAGACCGGCGCGCTCCAACGCTTTCTTCGCGGCAGGCACAGGCGCGTTGAGCATCAGTGTCGGATCATCGCCCATATTGATCGCGGTTACGATTCGGGCGCGCGGTTTGAGATCGTTCTCTTCGGCAAAGTCTTTAGAAGCTAGAAGCAGCGCTGCTGCCCCATCGACAACGCCGGAGCTATTCCCCGCATGGTGATAATGTTCCCAATTGTCTTTCAGCTGCGGGTAGCGCTTCTCGACCAGCGTACCGTAAGTCTGCCCTGTCTCATCCACCGGAATGTCTTTCCACATGGAAAAGACGGTTTTCAGTTGGCCAAGCCCTTCCTTCGTCGTGCCGGGGCGTGGGAATTCCTCACGGTCCAGCGCAATCGTTTCGCCGTCTTCTTCCATAACAGGAACGACGGACTTGTCGAAACGCCCTTCCTGAATCGCGCGGGCCGCTCGATGTTGTGAGGTAAGAGCAAGATCATCCAGCGCATCGCGGTCAATCCCTTCCAGCTTGGCGATGGCATCGGCGGCGACACCTTGCTGGGTTTGCGGGTGCATCTCGCGCAATGCCATATTATCCCCATCCAGCATGGGTGGCTTTTTCGGGTCCGCGATGGAGGCCGTGTAGCTCATCATTTCGCAGCCCCCTGCAATGACGCAATCTTCCATACCGGCCATGATCTGTGACGCGGCGAGCGAGACAGAGGTAATACCGGAGCCACAAAACCGATCTAGCGTCATGCCAGACGCTTTGACGTCATAACCGGCGGCGAGCGCGCTCATGCGGCCAATGTCTGTGCCTTGTTTGCCAATCTGCGTGGAGGTTGCCCAGATGACATCATCGACTTTGGCGGTGTCCAGATCATTGCGGTCTCGAATGGCGGCGAGCACGGTTGCAGACAAATGTTGCGGGTGTAGGTGGGCGAGCGCGCCCTTACCCACTTTGCCAATCCCGCGTGGCGTGCGAACGGCGTCGATAATATATGCGTCAGCCATGAAAACTCTCCCGATCTGATTTCGGGACGCGTTAAGCCTTACGACTGGCTTCCGCCAAGGCGGCGCGCCCTAATATCGCGTCTTCGATGGAGCGAGGAAGTCCAGCAACAAATCCGCGTAAGACAGGAGCAATTTCAGGTGCGCGGTCGCGGATGACCTCAGCTGGGCCACCGACGCCAATACAGAGGTGACGCCGCACGCCGCGTGATGGGAGTGGGACCGCTACGCCGCCGGTACTGGCATAAGACGGCCCAACGGCGATCGCATAACCTTGCGCGCGTGTCTCCCGCACGCCATCGACCGCGCGGTCTGCGGATTCCTTCCAGAAATCGTTTTCGACTTCATGCTTTGTCCGGCGGACCAGCTTGCCAATATCATCATCCGTGTCGCCGGTGAGCATGGCATACCCAGTCGCCGAGCAGACGAGGGGCCGGACAGACCCTGTCTCGACATGTTCCCGAACAGGCCCAGACCGATGGTGGGTGTAGATATACTGCGAGTAAATGCCGTTGCGCATGGCGAGGAAGACGGTTTCGCCAATGGTTTCCGATAGTCGCGCGAGATTATCGGCAAACCCATCGGGCAGGCCCGCCATGCGGATCAGCCAATCCCCCAGAAAGGAGAGGCGTAATGTCGGATAAAAGGCGCGGCTCTCCACATCCCGTTCCAGATAGCCACTATCCTGCAAGGATTTGGTCAGGGCAGACGCTGAGCTTTGCGGCATGTTGAGATTGTCTGCGATTTCTCCGATCGAAGCCGGGCGCTTTACATCGGCAAAGAACTCAAAGAGCGCCATGGTGCGAAAGCTCGACTTCAGCATATTCTCCGCATCATCGAGCCGAAGGGCCTGCCAAGGCACCTGATCGCCAACACCTGCGAGGGCAGCCACAGACAGGCCGAGATCATCCGTCTCAGTCATCGTAATCGGATCGCTCATAGGAGCGCCATCTGTCATGTTTGTAAGCGTTTCACTAGCCATATGATTGCATAAGACTGAACAGTCATGAATGGCTGTTTCTTGTCCAAGATTTCAAAATCGTGGGTTTTAAAGCTTGGAAGGCGTGAACAAGCCCTGTTTGTAGGCTGATCCTGCCCAGAGTTAAAAGTGATCTTGGGATAAATATACCATATGGGATATTGGAACTGTGAGCCTCATCAGACATGGGATTAGCGTGTAATCGGCCTGTCGTGACGCCAGGGCTGATCGAATGATTTGGACGTTTCTATCCGCATGACGGACACATTCTCCCGAAATGAGCTGCCCAGCCATGAGACGCTGGTCCGCATGGCCTATAGTCTTGTTATGGGGCCCGAAGGCTATGAAGCGCTTTTCGACGCGCTGGAACAGCATCAGTCGGATGAGCTCGAAGCCCGCTTTTCAGACCGTATGCCGGCCTCACCTGTTGAGACCTTATCCGATGTGGAAGCGCATTTTGAAAACGCGCTGGCGATGTTGCGGTCTCAGGGGCGACGAAAACTTTCTGCCTCTAGTGCGATCAGAACGCTGAATGCGTCGATCAAACCCGCGATTACGCTGACGGCAAAGGGACGCGTGCTCCACGCCAATCCTGCGGCACAAAATTTCTTCGGCCTTGAGGATCCTTGTGTTTTAGATTCTGAGCATTTTGAGCCGGGTCATTACCGTTCGCTACTGGAACAGTTAAAGACGCTGGAGACCCAACCGGAAAATACCATTATTGCGATTTTCGGTCTCTATTCCATGGATGATGGCGGGCTCGTGAAAATGTCTCTGTCGCGGACGACGGGATGGCAGGGACAGCCTGTCGGACTTCTCTCCGCACTCCATATTAGTTGGTATCCCGACATCGGGCAGCGTTTCCGCGACATGATGGGTCTGACCAAGGCGGAACTCCAAATTACGCGGGCGATTGTGACGGGCCTGCCTTTGTCCGCAGTCGCGGTGCAGCGCGGCAGTAAACTCTCGACTGTACGAAACCAGACCAAATCACTCCTAAAGAAGTTGGGTGTTCGGTCGCAAACGGAACTAGCCTGTCTCTATTCCGGTTTTTCCCGCTTTAGCTTGGAGCAGGGATCTGAAGAGCGTGAAACAGTGTCGCGAACGACCTTACCCACTTTGTTGGCGATCAATTCTAATCATGTGATTGATTACACGATTGCGGGTGCGCCGCGCGGCAAATCGGTCATCTACCTCCCGTCTATGCTGGGCGGGCGTGTGATTACGCAGGCGCTACAGGCCGCCTTACTGCGCCATAATATCCGTCTGATCATGCCGTGGCGTCCGGGTTTCTCGAAATCCTATAATGGCCGTCCTGACCCTGATCCGTTTTGCGATACAGCATCAGAGATTGAGGCGTTGATGGACGCTCTGTCTCTAGAGAGAGTCCCAATTGTCGGCCAAATGACCAGCCTGATGCATGCTTTTGCCGCCGCTCATTACTTTCCTGATCGGATTTCATCCATTGTCGGCCTGGCGCCTGGACTTCACACGGGTCAGAAAGGCATGCGCAATGAGGCGGCCCACACGCGGTACTTCGCGCGTCAGCAGAGACCGAAGCTTTT
>JBCBGR010000265.1:0-4013 GCA_038526555.1 Pseudomonadota bacterium | reverse complement strand
CACCTATGACTTTCGGGCGCTTCGGCGCCCGTTTTTTCTCTGTCATTATGTGATTGGTGGGTGTCTCAGCGAGACAAATTCTTGGTAAACAATTAAGGTTAAGATGACCTTAACGCGGGTTTTGATTTCGTGGGGCGGTGCCGTTATTGTGCGTTCATGAAAACCATCAAGACTTACCAAGACTTCTGGCCTTATTACCTGCAGGAACATGCACAGCCCGCGACTCGAGCCTGGCATTATTTCGGGACGGCTCTGGCGGTTGCCGTGTTAATCTTTGTAATCGCGACGGGCCGTTGGATGCTACTGCCGCTCGCTCTGGTTTCTGGTTACTTTTTCGCTTGGGTGAGCCACGGCCTGATTGAACGGAACAAGCCAGCCACGTTTACCTATCCGCTCTGGTCGCTCATGTCTGACTTTAGAATGCTCTGGTGCTTTCTGACCGGGCAAATGGGTAAGGAGCTGCGCAAAGCGGGCGTCGCAACCGATCAGGTCGCTGAATAAACGATCTCTCCGCCTTTAATCGTGTGACGGACACGGCCCGTCATGCGCCGGTCATCAAACGGGGTGTTTTTGGATCGTGAGAGCAGTTTCTCGGAATCGAGGACCCAAGGTTCCGTCTCGCTGAAAATAACAAGATCCGCAGGTGCGCCGACTTCTAATTTGCCGCCTTTCAAGCCTAACAGTTCGGCAGGAGCAATGGTTGTGGCGCGCAAGTAGGACATCAGATCGAGCTCGCCTTCTGCTGCCAACTTCAACCCCACGGGCAACATCAATTCCAAGCCAACCGCACCTGTCGCGGCTTCTGCATAGGGGAGGCGTTTGCGGCCTGCGCTCTGCGGGTCATGATCTGAGACGATAATATCGATGGTTCCGTCTTCGACCGCGCGCAGTAGGGATTGCCGATCGCGTTCTTCTCTCAAAGGCGGATCGAGTTTGGCAAAGGTGCGATAGTCGCCAATATCCAACTCATTAAGGGCGAGATGGTTGATGGAGACGGAGGCCGCGACATCAATGTCGCGCTGTTTGCCGCGCCGAACGCTTTCAGCCGTTTCTGCGCTCGAGATGAGATCAAGCAATAAACGTCCGCCTGTCAGCTCTGCCAAAGCCATATCGCGTTCCGCCATCATACGCTCTGACACAGCAGGGGCTGACGGCAGGCCTAAGCGCGCGGAGACGTCTGATTCATGCGCACACGTCCCATCCGACATGGCGGGTGTGACCGGGCTGTTACTGATCAAGGCGTTGAACGTCGCCGCATAAGACATGAGCCGCCGCATGATCTGCGCGTTCTCAATCGGTTGAGGGCCGGATGCGAAATAGACCGCGCCGGCATCAGACATGAGACCGATTTCCGTCATGGTCTGACCGTCGAGCGCTTTGGTCAACGCACCTGCGACATGAACCTCAACGGGTAAAGCTTCGCCCTTCCGCAAGATGAAGTCCACGAGAGAGAGATCGTCGATGACCGGGACGGTCTGTGGCTGCACAACAATCTGTGTGACACCGCCTGCGAGTGCGGCTTTGGACGCTGATTCCAGTGTTTCGAGATTTTCCAAGCCGGGTTCTCCGGCTTTGACGCGCGCATCGATCAGGCCCGGACAACAGGTCAGTCGATATCCGTCCATGACCTCACCCCGAACCGGAACGTCGCCCAGGGCTGCGATATGGCCGTCTTCGATGACCACATGCCCGACTTCATCACGGCCACTGGCTGGGTCCATGATGCGGATATCTGTGATGGTGAGCGTGCTCATCGGATGCCGTCCGACAGCGCGTGCAGGATCGCCATACGCATCGCCACGCCCGCAGCCACCTGATATGTAATCAGGGAAATGTCTGGATCATCGGCGATCCCGGAACTGATCTCCACACCACGATTCATGGGTCCGGGATGCATGACGACGGCACCATCTTTGGCGTAGCCGAGCTTTTTCCGATCAAGGCCATAATAGTGAAAATATTCGCGTTTCGACGGCACAAAAGACCCGCTCATCCGTTCTAGCTGCAAGCGGAGCATCATGATCGAGTCGCAGCCCGACAGTCCCTCTTTCATGTCGTGAAATATCTCAACACCCCATTGATCCGCATCTGTTGGGATGAGGGTCGGCGGGCCGATGAGCCTCACTTCCGCGCCCAACATGGTCAGGAGTTGAACGTTCGAACGGGCGACTCGGCTATGGAGAATGTCTCCGCAAATCGCGATCCGAATGCCGGAGAAATCTCCGTCAAAGGCTTGGCGGAGTGTCAGCGCGTCTAGCAAAGCTTGCGTCGGATGCGCATGGGTCCCATCGCCTGCATTGATCACAGAACAAGAGACTTTTTGCGCGAGCAGGGACGGCGCGCCGGAGCTTCCATGACGCACCACGAGGAGGTCCGGGTTCATGGCATTCAGCGTTGCGGCCGTATCGAGGAGGGTTTCGCCTTTTTTCACAGATGAACTCGCGACCTGCATGGAGATCACATCAGCGCCAAGGCGGCGCCCGGCCAGTTCAAATGATTTTTCTGTCCGGGTCGAGTTTTCAAAGAACAAATTGATGAGCGTTTTACCACCGAGCAGGTCCCGTGGCCCATTCTTTTGCACATCAAGATCGGAGTAATGTGCGCCGAGGGCGAGAAGATTTTCGATATCCGCCCGGTGAAAATCGGAAATATCAAGACAGTGCGTCTTGGTGAATTCGTATCCCTCAAATGGGGTCACAGGCGCTCCGCAGGGGTGTTCAGGTCAAAACTTTGGGGCGCTTAAAGGAGAGAAAGGGGCAAAGTCAATCGCGCTATGCCCGCAGACGGTCCAGAACACCCTGTAAAATATACCCGGCGGCCATGGCATCGACTTTTTCAGCGCGTTTGGCCCGGCTCACATCCGCTCCAATCATATCGCGTGTCACTGCGGCCGTAGACAGGCGTTCGTCCCAAAGAAAGATCGGAATGTCCTCAAGACGTATCAAGTTGGTGCAGAAATCACGCACGGATTGAACGCGGGGACCTGCGCTTCCGTCCATGTTGAGCGGCAAGCCGACGATCAGGGCCGCACACTCGTTCTTTTTATATTCTTCCAACAGTTGTGTGGCATCCGGCGTGAATTTCTTTCGTTTAATGGTTAGCAATGGAGTCGCGATGAGGCGCGTGCGATCTGAAATCGCCAGGCCCAGCGTCTTCGTGCCAGGGTCCAGGCTGAGGAGGGGGCCACTTGTTGTGGCGAGCGTGTCCAGTTCGATGAGTGCCATAGCGCGCGCCTATCGGGCAGAACCGATGACAGCAAGCTGCTGCGCCAGTGTCGCCGCAGCGGTCAGGATGAGGAGAATCGCTAGGATGCTTCGGACCCAGCGCTTTGGAAATCGCACCCACAAAACGACAACACTCATTAGGACAATCAGGGCTTCGATCAGTGAGACCCAGCGCGCATGCAGGTCCGTCTCCCAATAGGAAATGGGGCTGTAGAAACGCCATTCACTGAGAGGCCAGAAGTGGCGGTACGCGTCGTGCGCGTGTACTGGCAAGTCCAACGCGATATGTAAAAGCGCGGCAAGACTGAAAAGGATGAGCAGCACACCCCAACGGGATGTCCTCTGCCACCATCCGATGAACAGAAGCGCCGCAAAAATAGGGACGCTGTTAAAGAGCGCGATGGCCGTCTGCATGGGCGGTTCAAAATAGTGCGTATCCCAAATGGCTCCCCAATCCCGACCGACGATCCATCGCTGCCACGGCGCCCAGATGAAGATGACTAGATCCGGGATCAATGCGCCAATCAGGATAATCCAATTTCGCTTCGGTTGGTCTTTCTTGGAAAGTGCCGCGAGCGCGACAAGGGCGTGGGTCGGCGTATTCACCTTTGATGCCTAGCCCTGACTGGCGTGGATGCCTTGGTAATTCTCGCGAATATAGGCTTCGATGGCGGCGTTATCCGCGTCAATATCCCCAGTCAGCGGCCATAATCGGTCGAGATGAACCGTTTTCTTGCGGGCATCAACGCCCGCAATGAACACAGGGGCGCCTGTGGCTTGTGCAATACG
>JBCBGR010000264.1:0-4023 GCA_038526555.1 Pseudomonadota bacterium | reverse complement strand
CTGACCCGTGAAGAGGGCCGCGAGCAGACGGAAAAGAATGCACCGCGCACAGCGCTGCTTGTCAGCCAGGAGACAAACGCCAAGAAGAGCGCACCAATCAGCGGAATGGCGACAAGCGCTGGAAGGATGGGAAGGTTCGCAAACATTGATCTAGCCCCCGAACCCGCCAAGGCCAATCATGACCAGAAGCGCCACACCGATCAGCATCACAAACGCATAGTGGAAGAGCTTGCCAGACTGAATCCGTGACAGTCTGCGCGACGCGCCCGCTGCAAAGCCAGCGACGCCATTCGGTCCAAACCGATCAATGATGCCGACATCGATGACTTTCCAGAAGAAGTCACCGAGTGCGCGAGCACCTTTGACAATGGTCGCGTCGTAGAGCTCGTCAATGTACCACTTGTTCAACAGGAAGCGATAAAGCGGTGATCCGCCCGTCTCTGCCGCATGCGCAATCCGGCGATCTGTCCCGTCCTTGCGATACATGAAGAACGCCAACAGGAAGCCAATAAAGGTCACAACAACAGGAGAGAAGTAAACCCAGAGCGGATATTTCAAGCTGTGCCCGCCACTCGCACCTTCATACCCTTCGGCGGCAGCGTAGAGATTTTCCGGCGCGAGAGCATAATCCTTGGACTCAACTGGTAACGCGTAATGCCAGAAATCGCCCGCATTGTAGCGGAAGTTCTCGTAGAACATCGCGCCCACAAAGATGGCGCCAATGGACAGCAGGATAAGCGGAACGCGCATGGACCATGGGCTCTCATGGGCATGCTCAAACGTGTGGTGGTCGCTTCGGAAACGACCATGGAAGGTCATGAAGATCAGACGCCAGCTGTAGAAGCTGGTCATCAGCGCCGCGACAAGACCCATCCAGAAGGCGAAAACCGCCGCGTTGTTGCCGCCTGCCGCGCCAACTTCATAAGCGGCCTCAATCACAAAGTCTTTCGAGAAGAAGCCCGCAAAGCCATAGCCCAGAAGCGGAATACCAATTCCGGTCAGTGCCAATGTGCCGATGATCATACCCGCATAAGTCCAAGGCAGCTTCTTCCACACACCGCCCATCTTGCGCATGTCCTGCTCGTGATGGAGCGCATGGATCACAGACCCCGCGCCTAGGAAGAGCAGCGCCTTGAAGAAGGCGTGGGTGAAGAGGTGGAACATGGCGGCATTATAAGCGCCCACACCCGCCGCGAAGAACATATAGCCCAACTGCGAACAGGTTGAGTAAGCGATGACCCGCTTGATATCGTTTTGGACAAGACCGACGGTTGCCGCGAAGAAGGCTGTAAACGCCCCCAAAGCAGTAATGAACATGGATGTGATTGGAGCCGCTTCGTAAATTGGGAAAGCCCGACAGACGAGGAAGACACCGGCGGTCACCATGGTCGCGGCGTGGATGAGCGCGGACACAGGTGTCGGACCTTCCATCGCGTCGGGCAGCCAGACGTGGAGCACGAATTGAGCGGACTTGCCCATCGCGCCAATGAAGAAAAGCGCTGCGATCAGTTCGATCGCATTTACACTGAGGCCGAGGAAGTCCAGCGTGACGTCTTTATTCGCCTCAACAGCGGCAAAGACTGTGTCGAATTCGACAGACCCAAATACAAAGAAGGTCGCCATCACACCCAGCGCAAGCCCGACATCGCCGACACGATTGGTCACAAACGCTTTGATCGCCGCCGCATTCGCCGTGGGCTTTTTATAGTAATAACCAATCAGCAGGTAACTCGCGAGACCGACCCCTTCCCAGCCAAAGAAAAGCTGAATGAAGTTATCCGCTGTGACCAGCATTAACATCGCGAAGGTAAAGAGCGACAGATAGGCAAAGAAACGCGGCTTATACGCGTCATCTTCCATATAGCCCCAGCTATAGAGGTGAACGAGCGCGGAGACGCTATTCACGACAATGAGCATGATCGCCGTCAATGTATCGATCTTCAACGCCCAGTTGGCTTGCAACCCGCCAATATCCATCCAGCGCAGAAGAACAATGGTCTCATCCGGCGCATCGCCAAAGGCGACACCATAGAAGGCGACCCAGGACAGGATCGCAGACAGGAATAAAAGACCCGTTGTGAGCGCCATGCTCGCCTTTTCTGGCAAGCGTGACGCGCCAAACCGCGTCCCGGCCAGACCGGCAATAATCGCCCCGATCAGAGGCGCGAATACGATAATCTGATACAACAAGCGCTTAGCCCTTCATCAGGTCGGCGTCTTCGACCTCAATGTTTCCGCGGTTGCGGAAGTAAACAACGAGAATAGCGAGACCGACAGCGGCTTCAGCAGCGGCAACCGTCAAAATGAACAGGGCAAAAATCTGCCCATCAATCGGATTGACGCCCGGCATCTCCGGCATGTGCGCGGAGAAGGCGACGAAGTTGATGTTCACCGCCAACAGGATGAGCTCGACGCACATCAGAATGACAATGACATTCTTCCGGTTCACGAAAATGCCGAACACGCCGATGATGAACAGCACGGCGGCCACGATCAGGTAGTGCGATAGTCCGATGACCATAATCCCCTCCAGCTCAGGCCCGGTTACCCGAGTCCCTGCCCCGGTTCGATATCAACGAGTTCAACCCCGTCTTCGCGTGTGCGTGACATCTGTTTCACTGCGTCCTGACGGCGGACTCCTTCACGCTCTCGGAGCGTCAGAACAATCGCACCGACCATCGCAACAAGTAGAATAAAGCCTGCGGCTTCGAACGCACCCGCATATTCTGTGTAGAGCACCGCGCCAAAGGCTTCGAGATTGGTCATTTCCGGATCCGGATCAACCAGCGGACGTCCACCATCCGAGAAATAGGCTGCGCCCAATGTAATCATTTGTAGCAGGAGAATCGCAGCCACGATTGAACCCATAGGTGCGTAAGACAAGAAACCTTTCTTGAGTTCCGCAAAATCGACATCCAGCATCATGACCACGAAAAGGAAAAGCACGGCAACCGCCCCGACATAGACCATGACAAGCAATAGCGCGAGAAACTCAGCCCCCATCAGAATGAAGAGGCCTGCTGCGCTGAAAAATGTCAGGATGAGAAACATCACCGAGTGCACAGGGTTACGCGATGCCACGACCATAAAGGCCGCGCCAATCGCCACAGTGGCTAGGAGGTAAAAGGCTATCGCCGCGATCACGTCTGGCTCTCTTTCTTCTGCTTCACGTTAAACCCCTTTATCGTGAATCGCGCCCCTTTAGCGGTAGGGCGCGTCCATTTCTAGGTTCTTGGCGATTTCAGTTTCCCACCTATCCCCATTGGCGAGCAGCTTTTCCTTGTCATAGTAAAGCTCCTCGCGGGTTTCAGTGGCAAATTCGTAGTTCGGGCCTTCAACAATGGCGTCGACTGGGCAAGCTTCCTGACAGAGACCGCAATAAATGCATTTCACCATGTCGATGTCATAGCGGGTGGTCCGACGTGAGCCATCAGGGCGAGGCTCGGCTTCGATCACAATGGCTTGGGCCGGGCAAATGGCTTCACAGAGCTTACAAGCAATACAGCGCTCTTCCCCACTCGGATAACGACGCAGCGCGTGCTCACCCCGGAACCGAGGGCTGAGCGGCCCTTTCTCAAACGGATAGTTCACCGTCACTTTGGGACGGAAAAAATATCGCATGGCGAGATTAAACGCGCTGACAAAATCGAGCAGCAATGCGCCACGAACAAATTGCCTGAAACGATTACTGGCACGAGACATTAGGCAGCTCCCGTAAACACAACAACGCCGGAGACAACCAGGACGGCGATAATGGATGTCGGCAGGAAGACCTTCCAGCCCAGACGCATCAACTGGTCGTACCGGTAACGCGGCACGATCGCTTTCACCATGGCGAACAGGAAGAAGATGAAGGCTGTTTTCAGGAAGAACCAGAACACGCCCGGCATGAACTGAACGCCAATATCAATCGGTGCGTGCCATCCGCCGAGGAACAAGATGACCATCATGGCGGAGAGCAGCATGATGTTCACATATTCAGCGAAGAAGAACATCAGGAACGGAGTCGAAGAATATTCCACC
>JBCBGR010000263.1:0-4052 GCA_038526555.1 Pseudomonadota bacterium | reverse complement strand
ATGAAACTGATCGGATCAAAAAGTCTCGCAGCGCGGATCACCGTTGCGATTGTTGGCTTTGGCCTTATCACCGCGTCAGTCACAGCGACCCTGAGCTATCTTCAAGCACAGTCCAGCTTGACACTGGCATCGAAAGCAAAATTGGAAGCGGTCCTTGAGGAGAAATCCACGGCCTTCATTGACTTTATGGGGGAGATTGACCGCGATATTCATACACAATCGGAAAATCCGGCCGTAAAATCAGCGATTGTTGACTTCCATACCGCTTGGGAAGCTCTCGAAGGCGATCCTACGCGAATTTTGCAGGGTGCCTATATTTCAGGTAATTCCTATGCTGCCGGAGAAAAAGAAAACTTAGATAAAGCGCAGGATGGTACGCTCTACAGTGACGTTCACGCCGCCTACCACCCCTTCTTCCGCGCGCTTCGTCAAGATCGTGGCTATTATGATGTCCTGCTTTTCGATTTAGACGGTAATTTGATCTACTCTGTGTCGAAGGGACTCGACTTCGCTACGAACCTCAACACGGGTCAATATTCATCCTCCGACCTTGGCAAGTCGTTCCGTGTTGCCTTGGAAACGGGCGAGCGATCCTTCTTTGATTTTGCGCCCTATGCGGCAAGCTTTGACGCGCCCGCCAGCTTTATCGCAACACCCGTGAGAAATCAGTCCGGCCGAACAATCGGCGTCCTGTCTTATGAGATGCCCGTTGACCGGGTTAATCAGATTATGGCTAGCGATACGGGTCTGGGTCAAACAGGCATGGTCTATGCCATTGGGGCGGATAATCTTATGCGGTCCGACATCGGAATAAGTGATGAGACAAGTATTCTGTCACAGTCAGTCAATACGCCAGCAGCGAACGATGCTCTGAGGGGTAATTCGGGTGTAGGCTTTTTCACAGATTTCCGCGGTGAGGAAACCATCACGGCCTATCGCCCTGTCAGTTTCAAAGGTGTTGAATGGGCCCTTCTGGCGCAGCAGGACAGGGCTGAAGCATTGGCCGGGATTATCAAGCTGCGTAACCATTTGCTGGTGGAACTCGGAATTTTCGTCCTACTCCTAAGCGCCATCGGCATCTGGATCGGGCGCGGTATGACCCGACCGATTATCCGGCTGGGCGAGCGCATGACCTCAATGGCTGGTGGTGATTATCGCTCTGAAGTTCCAGGCAGTCAGCGGTCTGACGAAATCGGGATGATGGCGCAATCTATTACTGAGTTCCGGGACAATCTGATTGTCGGGGAACGCGCAAACGAAGTCTCCCTCTTTAAAGGCTCAGCGTTTGACGGCTCATCCATGCCGATGATGATTGTTGACCGCGATTTGAATGTGACCTTCGTCAATGATTCCACCATGGCGCTCTTCCGCGACAATCTTGCCGTCTTCCGTGAGCAATGGCCATCTTTCGACCCTGAGAAAATTGTCGGGATGAATATTGACCTCTTCCACAAAAACCCAGCGCATCAGCGACGGATTCTGGAGAATCCGAAAAACCTTCCCTTTGAAACGGATATCATTCTTGGCCCGCTGACCATTCATCTCTCAATAGCAGGTGTTTTCAACCGTGCTGGCGAGTATGTTGGGAATGTTCTCCAGTGGGATGACGTCACGGATGATCGTCTGAATGCGGGTATCCTGAACGCGATGGACCAATCCCAGGCGATGATCGAGTTCCACCCCAATGGCTTCATCATTGGCGCTAATGAGAACTTCCTGAAGGCTACGGGTTATTCTCATGATGAAATTGTCGGGAAGCACCATCGTATCTTCATGAAAGACAATGATGCCAATTCGCCAGACTATGAGGCGTTCTGGAAAGATCTTGCGTCTGGGCAGACGGTGACCAGCGTGTTTGAACGCCGAAACAAGCGGGGCGAGCCGCTTTGGTTGGATGCGACTTATAACGCTGTGAAAAACTCAGCCGGGAAGACCTACAAAGTCGTCAAAATCGCTACAGATATTACAGAGTCACACATTGCCCAGGAAACGCAGGAGCGTGAATTGGCGCGTCGTTCAGAGGTGCAAAACCTTGTCGTCAGTGAGCTTGCAGGCGGTTTGAAATCCTTAGCGTCGGGAGATTTGACCCATACAATCGATTTGCCGTTTGACGCGGATTATGAAGGCCTGCGTCAGGACTTTAACGCAACAGTCGAACAACTCTCGAGCACAATTGCACGCATTTCCGGATCGACGGTGAATATCAAAACAGGGTCTGTTGAGCTCAGCCGTGCCTCGGACGATCTGTCCAAGCGCACAGAAAATCAAGCGGCGTCTCTGGAAGAAACTGCTGCTGCCCTCAATGAAATTACAACCACAGTTCAGCAAAGTGCGGCCGCGGCCGAAGAGGCACGTTCAGTTGTCTCTGGTGCGAAGGCAGATGCCGAAGCGGGCGGCGATGTCGTTCAATCAACAGTGGGCGCGATGGGTGCGATTAAAGAAAGTTCCGAGAAGATTTCGCAGATTATCGGCGTCATTGACGAGATCGCTTTCCAAACCAACCTCCTAGCCTTGAACGCCGGCGTTGAGGCTGCGCGTGCGGGTGAAGCGGGTCGCGGTTTTGCGGTTGTCGCCTCAGAGGTTCGGGCGCTCGCGCAACGATCTTCCGATGCGGCGAAAGATATTAAAGACCTTATTTCTGCAAGTTCACATCACGTGGAGTCCGGTGTTTCACTGGTCGACCAAACAGGTGAGGCCCTTGCGAAAATTGTCGCTCAAGTTGTCAGTATCGACAAGTTGGTTACCGACATTACAACATCTTCCAAAGAGCAGGCGACTGGCCTGGCAGAGGTCAATACCGCTGTGACCGATATGGACCGGGTGACACAACGCAATGCCGCCATGGTCGAAGAATCGACAGCAGCCTGTCATGCACTCTCACGTGAGACAGAGAAGCTGAGCGGTCTTGTCGCAAAATTCAAGGTCGCAGACGGCGCCGTTGAAGCCTTTGACGATCCCGTTCCAGCGCCCGCGCCAACCACAAGTCCTGTTCATCAACAACAGGAACGTGCCGCAGCGTTCTTCTCGGCAGGGTCTTCAGCTGTGAAAGTCGACCCAGACTTTGATGGCGATCAGGACTGGCAGGAGTTTTAAGTGTCGGGCCCGGTTTCGCTTCTGATTGTTGATGACTCCGCGACGCTGCGGGCCGTCGTCAAATCGGTCGTTCGCCGAGACTCTAGAGTTGAGGTTGTCGGTGAAGCGGCCACAGCGATGGAAGCGCGTGCGCTGATCAAATCACTCGACCCGGATGTTATCACGCTCGATATCGAAATGCCGGGCATGAATGGCCTGGATTTCCTCGACAAGATAATGACTCTGCGGCCCATGCCCGTGATCATGTTGTCAGGGTCGACAGCCAAGGGCAGCGAAAGTGCGGTGACGGCCTTGAGCTCAGGCGCATTTCACTGTCTGGCAAAACCGTCCTCTGGCAATATTATTGAAGCGCTGGCTGATCTGCCTGATTTGATTGTTGCAGCGGCGGCCTCGCCTTTGGCACGCTATCGAAATGGCGCTCAATCAATACCGTCCGGTTCATCCAGGGCTCCGGTTGTGGCGTCCACGCAACCTCAGCCGTGGCTCTTCCGACCGAATTCCATCATTGCGATTGGGTCTTCGACAGGGGGCGTTGATGCGCTGGCAGACGTTCTGGACGTATTTCCGACCAATTGCCCCCCCACCCTTATTGCGCAGCATATGCCGCCCGCTTTCATCGAATCCTTTGCACAGCGTTTGAACCGCACGATTGCCCCTGATGTGGGTGTCGCGCGGGACGGCGAAAGCTTGAAGCCCGGTCAAATCCGATTTGCACCGGGAGGGAATATCGATCTGTGCCTTTCGAACCGAGCAGGTTATCGGGCGCGTCTTGCACCCCATTCGGCTCAGATGCCCTATTCGCCTTCCGCTGATGTTTTGATGGCCTCGGTCGCGAAAGCGGCAGGGCGCAGTGGGATCGGCGCTGTTTTGACAGGGATGGGCAAAGATGGCGCGCGGGGTCTTCTGGCGATGCGTCAAGCTGGTGCGAAGACGTTCGCGCAAGATAAGGCGAGCTCCAC
>JBCBGR010000262.1:0-4100 GCA_038526555.1 Pseudomonadota bacterium | reverse complement strand
CGAGGCGGACGACCCCCCGTCGACAACGCTGCCCATTTTGACGAATGACATCTGAATGCTTGTCGTAAACAAACACTTACGCTGGTTTGAATTTTTCAAGGCAGACATATTGAAAGATCAGGGCCGCGCTGACGCATTGCACTGCAAAGTCAGTGCGGCCATGGTAGAAGACCCACGATTCGCGCCCAAATCCGCTTCATCAAGAGACAGCCCATAATCGTCGATGACTTTCCGTTTTATTCACACGTCGGACTGGCAGTTGGGCAAACCATTCGGAGGGTTTGAGGCGGACCTCGCCGGACGCCTGCGTGCAGAACGCCACACAGCGATTGTCCGGATCGCCGAAGCCGCCCGGCAGGCGCAGGCCCGTCATATCCTGGTGGCTGGCGATGTTTGGGATCACGTGACCCCCAAAAATGCGACCTTGCGACAAGCGCTCGACATCATGGCGGAGTCGCCTGATCTCCTCTGGTGGCTCATGCCAGGCAATCACGACCCCGATGGGCCAGATCGGCTTTGGGACCGCATCGCTGAGATGGCACCGGATAATATCCGTCTTCTTCGCGAAGAGACACCTGTAGAAATGGAAGACAGTGTCTGGCTGCTCCCAGCCCCTTGGCAGCGTCTGCATCACGGGCGTGACCTGACGGACTGGATGGACGGTGCGGACACGCCAGACGGCGCGATCCGGATCGGGATCGCCCATGGCTCCATCAAGACATTCGGGACCAAACATGAAGGCCGCGAAGATGGCGAGTCGGCTTCAGTCATTCCGCCGGATCGGGCCGCGCGAGCGAGGCTCAACTATCTCGCCCTGGGTGACTGGCACGCGCTCACAGAAATTAATGCACGGACCTTTTATGCCGGCACGCCCGAACCCGACCGATTCAAATCGGGTGAACGCGGGCAGGTGCTTTTGGTTGAAATCGACACGGGCAACTCGCCGCCGACTGTCACGCCTCTCTCAACCGCACATTTTGACTGGGTCACGCTGGATGTATCGCTGCACGTCGGTGAGAGTGAGGCGGCACTTGAGGAGATCGAAGCGCGCATAAGTTCAGGACAGCCCGCGCGGCAAACGCTCGTGCAGGTCACGGTCAGCGGCGCGACCACCGTCGAAGAGTGGCAGCAATTCGAGACCTATATTGAGACCTTGGCAGAACGCTGCGCCTATCTAGATTTGCGCGGTTCCGAGTCCGTCAATCTTAAGATCGTGGCTGAAGATCTGGACACGCTTGATGCGCAAGGCTCGGTCCGACAAGCTGCGGAAGCGCTGAATGCAAAGCGTGTCAATCCTGACCTGAGCCAAGAGGATCGCGAGATGGCCGCAGAAGCGTTGCGTCTCCTCTTTTCCTATGCGGCGACCTCAAGCCTCGAGGACGCGTCATGAAGATTGACGCATTCCGCTTCCGCCATGTCGGCCCGTTTGGCGCGGACGGCATAAAGGTTGAGAATATTCAGCCCGGCCTGAACGTGATTGCCGAACATAATGAGCGCGGGAAGTCGAGCCTATTGGCCGCCCTCGAAACCGTACTGTTCCTGCCGCATACGAGCTGGCGCGGGGATGCCAAGCGATTGAAACGCGAAGACGGCACGCCCGTCGGTCAAATCGATTTCACGCATTATGGCCAGAGCTACCGTTTGGATAAACAATTTCTGTCTGGAAAAACGGCGCAACTTACCAACCTGAGCACGGGTGCGGTGATCGCCAAAAAACGCGAAGCCGAAGAAAAGCTCGCAGACATGCTCGGCCTTCACCGCGATGATAAAGGCCCGTCCGGTCTCCTCTGGGTCCGGCAGGGCGACAGCATGATGGCCGCTGAAGATGACGGCCAAGTGGCCTCGCGACTGGAAAGTGAGCTTTCAACATTGGTCGGCGGAGATCGGGCTCGCGCCTATTTGGAACGCGCTGAAGCTGAATTGAGCGAATTGCTCACAGCAACAGGTCGCATCAAAGCCAATGGCCCGTTGGCCCTCGCTGAAGACGCTTTTGCTAGCCTTGAAGCTGAACTTGAGACCGCCCGACAGGCGCAAAGAGACACACGACAATCCGGACAAGATCTCGCGCGCATTCAGGCGCAAATCGCCGATCTGGAATCTGATTATGATCCGAAGCAAGAAGCCAAAGCCTTAGAAGACGCCCGACACGCCCTCAGCCAGGCGCAAGTCGCCGACAGCCAGTTAGCCCAGAAACGCGCTCATCTCGGTCGGTTAAAGGTCGAGAGCGAACAAGCCCAAATCCGGCTCACCACATATCAGTCACACGTCGCGAATTTAGACAAAGCCTTGGCAGACGCGGAACGTCTTCGCCAAGAGATCGCGGTGTTCAAAGATAATAAGGCAGGCGCACAGCAAGCCCTGACGAATGCGGCTCAAGCCCTCGCGGATCTGGATGATCAGCATAAAGCCTTGCTCCAGTTGGACGCGCTCAAGGCCGTGCAAGACCAGCTATCCGTGAAGAATGCAGCTCTGCAAAGCCTGAATGAAAATCTGGAACAGTTGGAAGCCGACATCTCGCAGCGTAACGCTTTGATCGAAGAGCGCGATGCTCTGCCATCCATCTCGCGCGAACAACTCGATACACTCGACCGCATCGCTCGCGAACAGGATCAAGTGGAGGCTGAATATCGGGGCATTGATGCGCGTCTACTTCTGACTCTTCAGCCGGGCGTGACCGCGAAAATTGGTGACGAATCAATTCCATCAGGGCCTGTGCAAATAGACGCCACGCAAACCCTAGAGATTGAGGGTGCGGGACATATTCGCCTTGACCCCGCTGATCTCAGAGAGCTCGATGCGCGTCAGACAGACTTGAATGCACGACTCACTGCGCTCCTGACAGAGATGGCCGTTGAGGATCAACAGACTGCCCTCGACGCATTTCGGGCACGCGAACAACTTTCAACCGAGATTTCGCTCATCAATCGACAAATGGCAATTTCCGCGCCGCAAGGACATGAAGCCCTGCTCAATGCTAAAGAACGACTGTCTCAGGATATTGCCAGACTCACAGATCGGATCGAACAGCAGCCCGACATCGATATGGAGCACTTTGATCCCCACGCCTTGGCTCGCAATCTCGCCAAAGCTAGCGGCGAAAAGCAAGCGGCCCAGGACACGCTCAACCAAATTGATCGCAGCCTGATCCAGTTGGAGGAAAAGCTTGGGACGCAAAATCGGATCATTGAACAGGCCGAAGACACCGTACGACCCGATCAACGCGACGCCGTGTCGGCAAAGTTGATCGCGGCTGCCGCCACATTGGCCGAACAGGTCCGACAGGCCGAAGACAGTCTTAAATCGGCAGAAGCACAAAATCAGACCGACCCGGAGATGCTGAACGCCCGCATCCAGAGGCTGACAGATGCTGCCCGCAACCGCACGCAAAAGCTTACTGACTTACGACAGGAAGAAGCGGCCCTGATCGCCACACGCAAGGCCAGCTTTGAGCAACGCGATCCAGATGCGGAAGTCGATCGCTTGGAAGCCAGACAGGTCACACTCGCAGAAGAGGTTCGCAGACATAGACGTCGCGCGAACGCTTTGACGCTCCTGCGCGATACGCTGCGAGAGGCGCAATCAAGTCTGCAAGCACGCTACACGGACCCGGTGAAACAAGAGCTCCTCCCCTTGCTTCGCATGGTGATTGAGGATGCCGATATTGATCTGAACGAAAATCTGGGCGCAGAGGGCCTGTTGCGACATGGACAGACCGAAGAGATTGCAAGGCTGTCCGGCGGGACCCGCGAACAAATCGCGATCCTGACACGTCTGGCCTTCGCGCGTATGCTCTCACGGCAAGGCTATCCCAGCCCCGTCATTCTTGATGATGCTTTGGTCTATGCCGATGATCAGCGGCGACAGCGCATGTTTGAAGTCATGAACTACGTCACACGCGGCTCTGATCCGCTGCAACTGCTCTACCTATCCTGTCACGAACGAAGCACGCGTGAGCTGGGCGGCCATGTTCTCAACCTTCAGCCTTGGCCTGAATCGTCTTCAGTATAAAACTTTCCGTCGCGTCCCCAATCCGTTTCAGGGATTGGGCGAGGTCCTTTGCGGGCATACTCAAGACGGGCATGCAGGTCTTATTAACATCG
>JBCBGR010000261.1:0-4103 GCA_038526555.1 Pseudomonadota bacterium | reverse complement strand
GGGTTCGAGGTTTAGGCGCCAGCAGGAAGAGATTGTCCATTTCCTTCGAGTCCCAGGCCTCACAAAGCGTTTTAATGACAATCTCTTCCTGCTGGCGCCTAAACCTCGAACCCTCGGCTATCCCGGAACGGGTGATTTTGAGATGGATCGGGATGGACGCCTATCCTGGAAGTCTAGTGAAAAAGCCTTCTGGGTTTATGCTGGCGTTGAGATTTTCACGCCCTCACTGGCGTCCGGTTTTGCAATGGAGAAATTCTCACGCAGAGAGATCTGGCAGAAATCCATTGATCGGGGTCGGGTCTTCGGCCTGCCCATTCCGGGCTATTGGATGCATGTGGGTGACCCGGCCTCGCGCGATGCGGCAGAGGCGATCCTGACAGGCGAGGTGGATGTCCCCGTCTAGCGCTGAAACATCCGCGATGCGGTCGGTTTATAACATGCCGTCGGGCGTTCCGTTCCTGCGGTCCCTCGCAAAAGGGCTGCACGCCCATTACGGCGATGCGTTGCAAGACGGGTTGGTCCTTTTGCCGACACGTCGTGCGGCCCGCGCGCTCGAATTTTCTTTTGTCCGCCAAGCTGCTGAACGTGGCGTGTCGGCCGCTTTGCTGCCGCGACTGAGGCCATTAGCAGACATCAATCCGGATGAGCCGCCATTTGAACCGGGGGAACTGGCGGGGATGGTCGATCCGGGCATTGATCCCGTTCAGCGTCGTTTTGAAATCGCTCAGCTAGTCGCGCGCTACCATGAGCGCGCGTCTGATCTGCCGCTTGATCCAGCGACAGCGCTACACATGGCAGATCCGCTTATCGAGATTTTGGATGATGCCGCGTTGGAAGAAGTTCGAATTCAGGATCAAGCTGAATGGAAGCGTGTCTGCGACGAAGCGGCGATCCATTTCCAACATGCTGGGACGCTTTACCAGATTATCGAGACTTATTGGCCGGAGCGGTTAACCGAATTATCGATGATGGATCCGTCGGCCAGACGCGTCGCTTTGCTGGATGCGTTGGCGGATCTTTGGCGAGATAATCCGCCGGATTATCCTGTCATTGTTGCAGGCTCCACCGGAACACTCCAAGCCACGGCACGGTTGATGCGAGTCGTCGCCGACATGCCGTTTGGCATGGTGGTTCTGCCGGGTCTGCAAAAGGAACTTCCCGAACAGATCTGGTCCTCAATTGATGCGAGACACCCACAGGCGTCCCTCAAGGGGTTGATGGACATGATGGAGATGCCTCGTGAAGCGGTGGCCTCCTGGCCGTGGATCGTTGACGGTGCGGACCGGGCGACGACCCGAAAACGTCAACGTGTTCTGGCCGAGGCGCTCGTGCCCGTGGATGCGACAGGCGATTGGCTCGGCCGGATCAAGACGTTGAATGAAGGCGAGGGGGCGGATGTCTTTGAGACAGCTTTAAAGGGTCTATCACTCATCGAAGCGCGCACCGATGCTGAGGAAGCCCTCTCCATTGCGCTGATCATGAGAGAAGCCCTAGAGACACCGGGACGGACCGCAGCCCTCGTAACGCCGGACCAGCTTTTGGCGCAGCGCGTGCGTGCCCGGTTGTCCCGCTGGGATGTGGACGTATCCATGTCGCAGGGTCTCCCCATTGAGCAGACACACGTCGGGGTCTTTTTGACGAGCCTGTTAGAGCTGGCTTGCGATCCATATGGCCCCATCGAGTTAAGCATGGTGTTTAATCACCCGCTCACAGCGTTGGATCATCCGCCAAGAGGCCTTCAGAGGCAGTGGCAGAGATTAGAAAAAAAGCACTTTCGCGGTCCACGGCCTGATCCGGAAGACTTAGAATCCGCTGAGATTATCCAGGCGTTGCACGCCGCCATGGCACCTCTCCTGGAGTTCGACAATGAAGCGACGCCGGATGTCTGGGCGTCGGGACTAATCGCGGCTGCATCTGCCTTAGCGCGGACTGAAAATGATCCGGGTGCACGTCGGCTCTGGGAAACGGATGCCGGACGTCAATCGGCTCAGATGCTGGAAAGTGTCGTCGATTATGGGGCCTCGCTGCCTGCGACGGATGCGGGCGGATTTTCAAAGCTTTTGAGCGCACTGCTGAAAGGTTCTGTCGTTCGGCCGAGCCGCGGCACCCATCCCCGCCTGCAAATCTTGGGGCCGCTGGAAGCCCGTCTTCTGGATGTGGATGTCATCATACTCGGCGGCCTCAATGAAGGCACTTGGCCCGCCAGTGTGAATGCTGGACCCTTTCTGTCGCGTCAGATGCGACAGCAGATCAAGCTCTCCCTGCCGGAACGACGCTACGGTCTCGCGGCGCATGATTTTGCCGAGCTCGCCGCAAACCCCACCGTCTTTCTCACCCGCAGTCAGAAAGACGATACAGGGCCAACAGTCGCGAGCCGCTGGATTTGGCGGCTGAAGACTTTGTTGTCTGGCGCAACTGGGACCGAAGTCACAAACGCATTGCTTGGGACTGGGAAACATTATCTCGATTGGGCGCGGGCGATGGATTGTCCAGAGGAACTGGTCTTTATTGACCGTCCTAATCCCAAACCACCCGTCGAGAAGCGATGGGCGCGTCAGGGTCGGAAAATCTCGATCACCAATGTCAGCAAGTGGATCCGTGACCCTTATTCGCTATTCGGGCGGGAAGTGTTGCGGTTGAAGCCCTTGGACCCACTCGACGCCCCGCTGGATGCCCGCCATTTCGGAACCGCGATGCATGCCGCTGTGGAGGCTTACATCAAGTCTGTTGAGGCGCCGCAGGAGACGTCAAATCGCGATGCCTTGATCCAGAGTTTTGAGGCGGCATTGCTGGACGCAAAGTATCCAGAAGAAGAGGTCTTTAAAGAACGCCCGCGTCTGGAAGCGCTAAGCGATGATCTGCTGACTTGGTTTGCAGCGCGTCACGCGGCAGGTTTTGATATTGTCGGAACTGAGGTGAGGGCAGAGGCGACGCTGGAAGGCCTTGACTTTGAACTGAATGGCATTCTCGATCTCGTTGAGCGTTCATCGACAGGCTACGCTTTTTCAGACTTCAAAACTGGGAGCCCCAGTAGTGCGAGTGTGGTCGGTGCCGGCTTTGATCCGCAGCTCCCTTTGGCGGCTTGGCTCGCAGAGCAGGGCGCTTTGGAAGACCTTCCGCAAGGCTCAACGGATCAATTGGGCTATGTCCGCCTGAAAGGCTCCGGCAGCAGTTTCAAACATAGCCATATTGCTGCGTCAGAAGCGCGGTCTGGCAAGACAGTCGCTGAACTTGTCGAAGAGGCGATTACGACCTTACGCCAATTGATCGAGGCTTATGATCAGCCGGGAACAGGCTACTCTTCTCAGCCGCGCGCGCAATATGTGAATGATTATGGCGACTATGATGACCTTGCGCGGCGCGCGGAATGGTCTTCTATACTAGGCAGCGAAGAATGATCGAGGAAGGCCACAGCGATACGTTCACCGTTGAAGACGCCACCGATCTTCAACGCGATGCCGCCGATCCATCCGAACCTCGCATGGTCAACGCCAATGCCGGGTCGGGCAAAACGAAGGTCTTGGTGGACCGGGTGTCCCGCATCCTGCTCCAAGGCACAGATCCCGACAAAATTCTCTGCCTGACCTATACCCGTGCAGCGGCGTCTGAAATGCAGGAACGGCTCTTCGCGACGTTCTCAAAGTGGTCAGTGGCTTCGGATGAAGAGCTTCTGAGCGCTCTTAATGAGCTATATGGGCGAGACTATTCGCAAGTGATAGGCGCGCTGCCGATTGACCGCGTGCGGACACTTTTTGCGAGCGCTCTCGAAACACCCGAGGGCCTGAAGGTCATGACCATTCACGCCTTCTGCGAACGGATCATTGCACGTTTTCCCATTGAAGCCGGGATTATGCCAGGGTTTCAGGCGCTGGATGATGCGGAAGAAGCGGAGCTTTTATCAGAGTGCCGTCAAAGGCTCTTAAAGGCAGCACAAGGTGATGAAGCGCTTGCAAGCGACCTCCACCTGCTCGCACGCGCCAATGCCGACAGCACATTGGAGGCGCTTCTCACCCAAGGCGCGCGGCGGTTTGAGGAGATTGCAAGCGCTTCATCACCTTGTGCTGCCTTTAAGAGCCTTTGACGGCACTCTGATAAAAGCTCCG
>JBCBGR010000260.1:0-4120 GCA_038526555.1 Pseudomonadota bacterium | reverse complement strand
GTTGCCCTTGTCGAAAATTGGTTCAGCACTTTTAAGCGCATGTTCGCGCGAACGCGTGCCTGAGTCGATCGCATCGTGACGGATTTCGATCCATTTAGCTCCAGGAACAAACTCAATATTGTTCAAGGCGAGGTGCGCGTTAGCGAGGATCCAACCTTGTTGATAACGACGCTTGTCGGGTCTTGCATCTCTGCGTGTCTGTTTGACCCTGTCTCCGAAGTAGGCGGTCTCAATCATTTCCTATTGCCCGAGGATCCGAATGGCGGGGATCGTGTCGCCCTTTATGGGATCAATCAGATGGAGCTCTTGATCAACAGCCTCCTGACGATCGGGGCGAAACGTAACCGCCTGCAAGCCAAGCTCTTCGGCGGAAACACATTGCACGCGGGCTTAAGTGACGTCGGTAGTAAGAATGCGGACCTGGCCGAAACCTTCCTGTCTCATGAAGGCATTCCGTGCGTGAGCCGCGCTATCCGCGGCACACAGGCGCAGCGGATTCAGTTCCACCCGACGTCAGGTCGCGCGCGCATGAAATACATTCAGGACGCCCCTGTTGAGACGATCCGCAAGGCTCCCGTCGTGCCTGTTGTTTCGGATGGCGCAGGCGATCTAGAGCTGTTTTAGGTAGTCTAAAAGAGATCAACTTCGCCCGTTCTTGCGGACGGTTGCGCGGCCTCATCCAGTTCGAGACCCATTGAGTTGGCCAGTCGATCTTTCAGCTCCCCTAACGTCAAGACATTGAGGAGGGGCTCAAGATCAATCGACTTGCTATCATATTGTTGAGCCAGCGTCTTTGTGCAGAGGGACAGATTGTCCATCGTCTGCGTGACCAGATCGAGGCTTTGAAGCTGTACAGGATCAATCTTTCCCGCATCCGCATCGGCGATGGCATGCTGTAGCTGCTCGGACGTTTCGCGGACCTTATCAAGCTCAGCGCCGAGCCAGCTAATGATGTCCGTGAGTTGCGTGAAGCGATCCTGTAAGTCCGTTTTGGACATGCCTAAAGCTTTCCGACTACGCGCTCGATACAGGCTTTCATTTGCGCGGCATTGAAGGGTTTAGTGAGATAGTTGTTAAGACCGATCTTCACCCCTTGCTGAAGGATTCGCGGGTCTGGACTGCCTGTAACAAGAATGAATCCTGTCTTGGCCAAGGGCGGATAACTCCGAACGGAATGAAGCAATTGGAGCCCTGTCATGCCGGGCATGTTCTAATCTGAAATGATCAGGTGAACGGGCCGCTGTTGAAGACTGCGAAAGGCATCATCGCCCGCCTTTTCCCAACTGACATTCTTAATACCGATATCGGTCAAAGCCTGAATGATAAGCCCGCGACTCGTCGCCATGTCATCGACAACAAGAACTTGTAAAGCGTCTCTTACGCCCATTGATTTCGTCTCCACATATGACGATTCTTTCTATTACACGGCGCGGAAAATCGTGACACCGACACGTTCGAGAGCGGGCTCGGCGGGTCCTTTCACGCGCTCAGAATGCCCAATATAGAGGTATCCGCCTGGATTGAGTGCGTCCCTGAAACGTTTTAGAATTTCCGCCTGACGATCGTCATCGAAATAGATCAAAGTGTTCCGACAAAAGATAATGTCGAACTTGCCTTTCATCGGCCAGCTCTCGGCATTCAGGTTGAGTTTTCGGAACGCGATAATCCGTCTTAAGGTTTCGTTCGCCCGATAGGTGATAACACCATCCCGCACGTCTTTGTCGAAGAACTTTCGTAGCAGCGGGGTTGGAACACCTTTCATCTGGCTTTCTGCATATTCGCCGCGGAAGGCGGTGCGCAGAACATTTGAGTCAATGTCAGAGGCAAGGATCCGTGCGTTCTGCTCAAAAGCGTTCGGGCAAATCGACATCAGCATCATCGCGATGCAAAACGGCTCTTCGCCTGTAGAGCAACCGGCCGACCAGATGCGGAGGCGCCCTCCCGATCTCAGCGACGTTTTAAAGGGGACGAGAGCCTCTTCAACGAGGTGCTTGAAATGGTGCGACTCACGAAAGAAACTCGTGAGGTTTGTGGTGAGCGCGTTGACGAAATGGACCTGTTCTTCGCGTCCCTCTGGGCGTTCCAGTAGGTCGCAATAGGTCTTGAAACTTGAAAGACCGAGCGCGCGGATACGGCGCTGCAGACGCGAATGGACCAGCGTGTGCTTGTCAGGCGTCATGGTAATGCCGGTCTGTTTCTCGAGGCGGGCGATGATCCGCTCAAAGTCTCGCTCACTTAACGGGAAGTGCTGCGCGGCATTCGGGCGTGCCTCGGCCGATCTTGCGGTTCTGGCGAGGGCTGCGTTCATGCGGCGACCACCTGATCTTGCTCTCCAACGACGTCTGGGAGCGAGATTAAGCCAATCATGGCCTCTTCGCGTGCTACCAGGCCGGAGACATACATGTTGCGGGAGTCGCCCGGATAGCGCGGGGCCGCTTGAACTTCGCTTGGATCAATGGTGATGATGTCAGAGACACTGTCCGCTAACAGGCCAACCATTTTGTTCTCAACCTGCGTGATCATGATGATGCTGCGGTCACTGGGTTCGGACTCTGCCAAACCGAACCGCAGAGCTAGATCGATAATGGGCAGAACAGCGCCGCGCAGGTTGACCACGCCGAGGACATAATCCGGCGTATCAGGCAGCGGTGTGGCGGGGCTCCAGCCCCGGATTTCCCGCAGGGACATAATATCGATGCAGAATTTCTGATCGCCGACCGTGAAGGTGACAAATTCAGCCTGATCGGGGTCGCGGCGTTTATCAGCCATGGACTCTCTCCTTTGCCGATGCCTCATCAGAGAAGTCGGTACGCGCGACCATCAGATCTGAGAGCTGTTCTGTATCAATGATGAGGGCGAGACGACCGTCGCCGAGGATGGTCGCCGCTGAGACCGAATTCACAGCCCCATAATTTTCTTCCAAACTTTTGATCACGACTTGGCGCTGATCGATGATGGCATCGACTTGCAGAGCGCACCACCGATCATCATCGCTTTCGACAATAACGACGACGACATTGTCTGTCTCGCGATGGGCCGTCTCAAAACCAAGATGGTCTCCAAGGTTCACTAGAGGCAGAAGTGATCCACGGACCTCCACCATCGTGGAGTCAGGTCCCATCCTGTGAACGGAACGCTTCGGGATCAGCACGGTTTCGACAACGGATGTCAGCGGGAGGACTAAGGTCTCGGACCCAATACGGATGAGCATCCCATCCAGAATGGCGAGCGTGAGCGGTAGGGTGATCGTAATCTTGGAGCCTTCGCCCGGTGTTGAGCGGATAGAGACTTTGCCACCAATATCCTGAATGGAGCGCTTCACGACATCCATGCCAACACCGCGCCCTGACAGGGTAGACACTTGATCGGCAGTCGAGAAACCCGGCATGAAGAGAATATTGTCGATCTCACTGTCACTGAGGACAGCGTCGGGTTCGATCAGACCTTTTTCTTCGGCAATGGACCGCACTTTGGGGCGGTTCACACCTGCGCCATCATCAGAGACTTCGATCACGACTTTCCCGCCGCGATGGGCGGCACTCAGTGTGACGATCCCTGTTTTGGGTTTGCCTGCGGCTTCGCGTTTGTCCGGAGTTTCAAGACCGTGATCGACCGCATTGCGCAGCATATGCGTCAGCGGGTCAGCGAGGCTCTCAATGATCGTATTATCGACCTCAGTGAACTCACCTTCCAGGACCAGCTTGGCGTTCTTATCCACTTTCTGCGCAGACTCACGCACAACCCGGCCCATACGCTGGAAGAGCGAGCGGATGGGCTGCGCGCGAATAGCCATGACTGATTCTTGAATATCAATCGTCAGTTGGCGGAAATCCTTGATGGTCGAGGCGACATTGGGGTCGCGTTCCAGACCGGCATCTGAAATGGATTCGTCCAGCATAGCCTGCGTAATGACGAGCTCGCCGACCTGATTGATGAGCTTATCGATCTTATCTAGCACAACCCGAATGGTCGGTGGCGGTGCTTTTCGGGCCAGTGACTTTTCAGGCGACTTATCAGCCGTTTTCGCCGTGGCCTCTTTTGCCACAGCTTCTTTTGCGGCAGGCTCTACCGAAGGTTTAGTTTCACCTTCAGGCTTTTTTTTTGTCTCGACTGGCCTTGG
>JBCBGR010000259.1:0-4121 GCA_038526555.1 Pseudomonadota bacterium | reverse complement strand
GGAATGCGGCTTCCCGACGACCTTCGGCTTCACGCACAGCCGATTCCTTTTCGCCTTCGGCACGCAGGCCATGAACAAGCAGATGAAAGCGGAACGTGAAAAGCGGGCTGAAATCTTGGAAGCTGAAGGTCGTAAGCAGAGCCAAATCCTGCGTGCCGAAGGCGAAAAGGAATCGGCTGTGCGTGAAGCCGAAGGTCGTCGGGAAGCCGCATTCCTTGATGCGGAAGCGCGCGAGCGCGAAGCGGAGGCTGAAGCCAAAGCGACGCAGATGGTCTCTGACGCGATTGCGGCCGGTGATGTGAACGCCATCAATTACTTTGTGGCGCAGGATTATGTGAAAGCGTTTGAAAAGCTCGCCAATAGTCCGAATCAGAAGACCCTCATTGTTCCGGCTGAACTGGGTGCGCTGGCGGGAACCATGGGCGGCCTCAAAGCACTTTTGGAAAGTGGGAAGGACTCCGCATGATTGAACTCCTCTCTCAACTGACGGCGTGGCACTGGCTGATCCTGGGTGTCGTCCTGCTCGGACTCGAGCTGATGACAGGCTCGACTTACATCCTTTGGCCCGCTGTCTCCGCGCTTGCCGTCGGAATCTTACTGTTCATCGCGCCGGGTCTCGGCTGGGAGATGCAGATGATGCTCTTCTTCCTGCTGTCTCTCACGACACTCATTCTGGGTCGAACGCATCTACAAAAGCTGGTCAAAGGGGGCGAGCCGTCCAGTCTGAACGACCCAGGCCAGGCACTTGTCGGGCGCCAAGTCGAAGCCGTCGGCGATTTTACGGGCACAGAAGGCCGGGTGGTCGTGGGCGACACACAATGGTCTGCGCGTTTGGAGAACGGGACGGCGCGCGAAGGCGATCTCTTACGGGTTCATGCCGTTCAGGGCGCGACTCTGATTGTTGAACATTAGCGCCGCAAGCAGTGCTATCGCATGAAGCGCTCAACCGTTTTCGCATCGGGGCTGGGGGAAAGGCGATAGTCACCCTCAATCCGGACGCCGTCCGCTCCCATATCCTCCACGTCGTCGAGTGACACGAGACGTCCGCCATTGATGAACTCACTCTTTGGCTCGCCAAGGTCTTCACCCGCTTTTGTGGCCCAAAGACGGGGTGGGTTTTCCGGATCTGCGCCTGCGACGGCAACATGCCCAAACTTGGGCACCATGAAACCCATCGCGCCCGCCATTTTACGGTAATGGGCGCGTCCGTCTTTCATGCCTTCTTCTAACTCAGCCAGCGTATGCGTGCCGGGTGTTTCGAGAAACCGCACGCCCATGCCGATGGAGATGCCATAGTTCGCGTCTTCTGGGCTGACATCGTCGCCCAAATCCGGGTGAACAATGCAAAGCTGAGCCTCATCCGACAGGCTTGGCAAAATCGGCGTCAGATCCGCTGTACGCATCACAGGGTCGAGCGTGAGCGGTTGCGGCTCACCGACATCGCGAATTTCAATCCGTTCGGGTACGATATTTTCGTCATCTGTATTCACTGTCAGCTTCAGCGCGGCCCTGACGGTATCAATCCGTTCAGGCTTTAGGCCATCAAACTTGGCCATGGCCTCTTTCATGCCTTGGGTCGGCATGCAGGTCTCTTCTCCCAGAGGGGGTGCATCTGCATCCTGTGCGTAGGCAGGAAGAGCCATCGCCAAGAGTGTGAGTGGGGTTACAAGAGCACGATATTTCATGGCGCTGCTGAATAATATTTGCTCCCAAAAGGTCGAATGAAAGAACAGTCATATTCTGATGTCGCCCTCACGGCTTTGCGACTCGACGCATGGCTTTCGCCGCATTATGTCAGCATCATGCAACGCTGGCTCACATTTCTTCTCATCGCTCTTTTCGCCCTCTCTCTGGCGGGCTGCGGGATTAAAGGCGGGCTGAAAACGCCGCCGCCGCTTTGGGGCGATGAGGTCGCGCAGCTGGAAGAGACGGTTGAAGAAGAGGTGGCGTCTGAGGACGAGCTTGAAGACCTGACCTATGGGGTCGATGTCTCGAACAATCCATAAGCCTCACCGACTGAACTCACAAAACCATGCGTCATTTTGATTTTAAAGACGGCGAATTACACGCCGAAAGCGTCGCTCTGTCGCAGATTGCAGCAGAAGTCGGTACGCCCGTCTATGTCTATTCATCCGCCACCTTTGAACGTCACTACCGGGTCTTTGCGGAAGGCTTAAGCGGCGTTGATTCCGTGATTGCCTATTCGGTCAAGGCCAATAGCAACATCGCTGTTCTGCAAACGCTCGCCAAAATGGGCGCGGGGGCAGATGTTGTCTCTGGCGGAGAACTGGCGCGGGCGTTGATTGCGGGGATCCCTGCGAGTCGCATAGTCTTTTCCGGTGTGGGGAAAACCCGTCAGGAAATGGCGCAGGCGCTGACGGCTGGCATCAAAATGTTCAACGTCGAAAGCCTCCCAGAACTTTATGTCCTGAACGACGTGGCCCTCAGTTTGGGGCTGCGCGCCCCCATGACATTCCGGGTTAATCCTGACGTGACGGCGGGCGGGCACGAGAAAATCAGCACGGGCAAGAAAGAAAACAAATTCGGCATTGCCTGGAGCTGCGCAGAAGAGGCCTATGCCGAAGCAGCTCGCTTGCCGGGAATTGAGGTCGTCGGTGTGGATGTTCACATTGGTAGTCAGATTGATGACCTCGCCCCATTTGAAACGGCAATCCAAAAAGTCGGCGCGCTGATCAACCGTCTTCGTGAGGCCGGACATAATATTCGTGTCTTTGACATCGGTGGTGGTCTGGGCATTCCGTATGGTGATAACTCGCGTACCCCACCGCCCCCATCTGAATATGGTGCACTGGTGCGTCGCCTCACTGCAGATCTTGACGTCCAAATGGTCTTTGAGCCGGGGCGTATGATTGCGGGCAATAGCGGCGTGTTGCTGACGGAAGTACTCTACGTCAAACAGGGTGAAGACCGTGATTTTCTGGTGATCGATGCAGCGATGAATGATCTATTGCGACCCGCGCTCTATGACGCTTTTCACGATATTGAACCTGTCAAATTACCCGGTACAGACTACACCTCAGCGACCTATGACATTGTCGGTCCCATCTGCGAAAGTGGCGATACGTTTGCCAAAGCGCGGGAAATGCCAGCAGTGCAAGCCGGTGATCTGGTCGTGATCCACTCGACGGGCGCTTACGGCGCAGCGCAGAGCAGCCAGTATAATACGCGTCCATTGGTACCAGAGGTTATGGTCCGTGGTGATCAATATCAGATTATCCGAGAACGCCCGACCGTTGCGGATATCCTCAAAACAGAACGGCTGCTCGACTGGGATTGATGGCTTCATAAGCTGCGGATCGGAAACAAATCCGCAGTTCAAACCGTATGCTCTTTATGAGCAATTCCTCCCCTTCGATTGTATGGTTCCGAAAAGATCTGCGCCTCGGCGATCATCCCGCCTTGCAGGCCGCGATTGATCGCGGGCAGCCGCTGATCCTTCTTTATATGCTGGAAGAAGACCTGGCGCGGCCTCATGGTGGGGCGCGCAAAGTCTGGCTGCACCATTCCCTCAAATCCTTGCAGGCGGATATCGACGCCCGTGGTGGACGTTTGATCCTGCGCCAAGGGCAGGTCGATAAGGTCCTGAATGACCTCATCGAAGAAACGGGGGCAGGGGCCGTCTTCTGGAATCGTCGTTATCATGGACCGGATCGTGACCGGGATGCCGCTATAAAATCTGACCTGAATGAGCGGGGTCTCCAGGTTGAAAGCTTTAAAGGCAATCTTCTGGTTGAGCCGTGGGAGGTCAAAACCAAATCGGGCGGACCTTACCGCGTCTTCACGCCGTTCTGGCGCGCGGCGAAAGAACAGCTGACTGTCGACGATCCGATCCCCACGCCTGAGACTCTCAACTGCATTGACGGCAATGTCGGCTCTGACGCGCTGGACAACTGGAAGTTGTTGCCCAACCGCCCCGATTGGGGGTCCAAAATGCTCGACTATCACGTACCGGGAGAAGCAGGCGCGAGTGAGCGATTGTCTGAGTTTCTAGCCGGGCCGATGGAAGATTACGCAGAAGGTCGCGATCGCGCCGATAAAGACCTGACCTCGCGTCTGTCGCCCCATCTCGCGCACGGCGAAATCAGCCCCCGCCAGATTTG
>JBCBGR010000258.1:0-4154 GCA_038526555.1 Pseudomonadota bacterium | reverse complement strand
GGTCTTTTTGGCGTTCATGAGGAGACGGCGAACAGTGCCAAGATGTCGATCTTCATCCCGAACATTACTGCCAAAGCGCACGTATAGGATAAGGCCATTGATGAGCTCTCCTGCCGTATCATTCCAATGCGGCTCAGCTTCTTTTCCAGTTTCAACAATTATGGCCTCGACGATGGTTTCGGCGCGCTCAATCACTTCAATGTCATTCAAGTCCAGGCCATTGAGGGGATTAAACCGACATCGAAACCTTGCCGCATCGCCTTTCACGATGGCGTATGGATCCAGAACATATTGTTTGTGACCCATCTTGTGCCGGCGTTCAGCTACTTCTTTGGCGATCGACCCTTTACTGTCATTATTGAGTGTCGAGCCGTTATAGTAATAGAGCGTAGCGATTAGGTTGGATGTTTTACCGGCGCGCGTTCCGGCAAATGTGGTCAGGTGGCGATCATCGCGTACACCATACAGTTTATCTCCGATGCGCCCCAAGAGAACCATCCCGTCTGGATTTTGAGGGTCAAAGCAAAAGTCAGGATGATCTTCAAATTCGAACTGCCTGAGAAAGCGGGATTGTGGCAAAGACTGATCATTCAAGAACCGATTAGGGTTGCCACGTGGGATATCGTTTAAGAGATCCGGACGATCTGATGCTTTTACGCGCATATCCAACTCCAAGGCTCGGTCACGGTGATCTGAGCGGGTTAGTCATCTTCATAGGGCGGGTTTGTTTCCCCGTTCCTCGTGGCCTGAATCTTCTTGAGTTTTGGTGCCCGCATAGAGAGCGTTATTCCGTTCTCATGCCTCGCGGAGCGGGTTGCAGGCCTTTTATTCATGAGACCCTAAATCGATCCCAACAGGGCGAGCAAAGACAAAATTTCCGAGGGCGTCCCAGACAAGCTGTGACGCCTTTCATCGCGAAACAAATTTTGTCCTTTCCCTCGCGCGCTTCTCTAACCTGCAAAGCCGGTAAGCGCTCGGTGCACGCCCTGTCGGGACCGATTTTCGTCGTTTCTCATCAAAAGGCCCGGCAATCCCGCCAGGTCAAATGAGAAAGGAAAAACCCATGCAAATTGGACACTTCACAAAAACAGAAAACGGCACATTTTCGGGAACACTGGAGACACTCATGCTCGCGCGCGACATTGACTTCATTCCAGCGAAAACCAGCGAGAATGACAAAGCCCCGGACTACCGGATCGTGACAGCGGATTCAGGTCTGGAGATCGGTGCCGGATGGAACCACATCGCCAAATCCACAGACAAGCCTTACATCAAGGTCAAGTTGGATGATCCGTCCTTCGCCAACACAATCTGGGCCGCCCTGACAGCCCAAGATGAAGGCGGCTTCCAGCTTCTCTGGTCACGCCCCAACGGCAAGTCATCAGAAGGGAAAGCCAATAAGGAGACGCTCTAAGGAGAGTTTCTAATATCAGACAGATTACGGAGCTGAGGGATCGGCTTCGTAACCGTCTATGTAGATCGGCGGCGCGGGCTCTCGCGTCGCCGATTTTGCTATGTGGGGGTCATGCGGGCGTGATGGATCCCGCAAATGAGCTGCGCCTCGTGCTTGGCCCAAGCCTTCAGATCGCAATGCGGGCATTGATACTTAATGCGGCGGCCGGCTCTTGAAGGTCGCTTGGACATGGCATGGGTTTGACCGGCTGCGTCGGGATCATCGCGCCACTCGATTTTGAACCCAAGCTGTTTGAGTTGTAGACACGCCTTTTCAAACCGACCACCTGAAATCACCAAATGGCTCATTCGGTCACCCACCTCTTGCCCATCCGGAAACCCATTATGTGTGGGTTGAAGACCAACACACTTCATCTGCTCCGCCCATTCCCGATTATGATAACGCCCGCGGGCAGGGGTTCCACAGTGATGCTGCCACAGATGAACCATTTCATGAACGAGGGTGGCCAGAATGTCTTCAACAGACTGGGTTTGGAAGAAGGCCGGGTTTAGAGCGATTTCATCGCAAGACTGACCCTGAGTGCTTTTAAAGCGCTGCTTTGAGAAGTAGCCATAGCTGCGATGTTTGCGCTGCAGCGTGATCATGCAATTGGGAAGGGCATCGTCAAAGAGCGTGTCATTAAAGTGCTCATACGCCCACTGAAGCCGATCATACGTCTCAGAGGTTGGTTTGAGATAGGGATCAAGACCATCGGTCGATTGTGTATCTGTGGTGTACACTACAGGCCTGCCTTCATCGTCCGCTCCAATGGAATGGCTTTGACAGTAGGCACTGCTCGGATGCCGATTCCTCGCGCCCAGGTCGGTCGCGACAGTCTTGGGGATAAGAGAGCGCTATCCTTAAATAAGGATGCATGTTATTTTAGTTTATGATACCATCCTTTAATAACGGATCGTCTTATTAAAGGATAATAGTTCCGTGGCAGGCCAAGACAGACTATCACAGATTGGCACATATGTGATCACTTCATCCGCAGGGGAGGTTGTGAAGGCCTATGTTCCACCATCACTACCTCTGACGCCTGCGCTCGATATTGATGGGCTCGGCAAGCTTCTCAGCGAAGCCATGCACGTTCTTGGGCGTCTCGATGGCGTGCGATCGGTCGCGCCAGATATCTCGCTCTTTCTTTACATGTATGTCCGCAAAGAAGCGTTGCTCTCCTCGCAGATCGAAGGAACGCAATCCTCCCTATCCGACCTGCTCCTCTATGAGAGCGAGCAAGCCCCTGGCGCGCCCATTGATGACGTCGAAGAAGTCTCGACCTATGTCGCGGCGCTGAATTACGGCATGCGCCAAATCCAAGACGGTTTCCCGATCTCATTGCGCCTCTTGCGTGAAATGCACGGTATCCTGCTGGCAACAGGGCGTGGGAGTACCAAACAGCCGGGTGAGTTTCGGCGGTCGCAAAACTGGATTGGCGGGACCCGTCCCGGCAATGCGATTTTTGTCCCGCCACCGCCCGAGCATGTATTGGACTTGATGTCCAATCTTGAACGGTTCCTCAATGTTGATGAGGATGGTTTGCCGCCATTGATCAAAGCGGGCATTGCCCATCTGCAATTTGAGACTATCCACCCGTTTCTAGACGGGAATGGACGATTGGGACGCCTCATCATTACGCTCTATCTCTGTGCTCAAGGCATCTTGGAAGAGCCGATGCTCTATTTGAGCTTATACCTCAAAACCCATCGTCAAACTTATTATGACTTACTCGGCGAAGTCCGTGAAGCCGGGCGATGGACAACATGGCTGGAATTTTTCCTTATTGGTGTGCGCGATGTGGCTACGCAGGCCCATGAGGCCGCGCAAGAGATTGCGCGCCTATTTGAAACGGATATTGATAAACTCAAAAGCTTGAAACGTGCCACGCCAATGGCGCGGCGGGTTTATGACGCAATGCGGCAGAAGCCCATTTTGGATATCGCGACAGCCGCAGAACTCGCCGAGACAACGATTCCAACAGCGACCAAGGCGCTCGAGAATTTGATAAGCCTCGGCATCGTTTCTGAGCTGACTGGAAAGAAGCGTGGACGGATTTATGCGTACCCACGCTATCTGGAGATTATGGGTGAGGGGACCGACCCACTTTGAGACTGCGAGATCATTCGTGGGGTTTGTACAGCGAAGTCAGACAGAGCCCGATGAGCGTTCACTTCAGGGCTTGGGAAAAGGTCGGGGATAAGATGGACCCCCGTCGAATGAAGGCTGTCATCTCAAGGGAGAAGGCGGTAAATTTGAAGTCATCCTAGACAATATGATATTATGAAAAGGTGAGGCTAGAGGTTTACAAGGTGTGGGGGTGTCCCCCCAAACCTTGCGGGGGGCTAAGCCCGCCCCCGTGCGACCCCCGGCTTGGCGCGGACAATCGTGACATTCATGAGGTCAATGAATGGCGTCATCCGCGCATCAGGTCATCGGTGGCATCGAGCCCAACCATAACCTGACGTCCCGCTCGCGCGGCACATACCGGAAAGGAGGTCATGCCCCTCCTTTGTAAAACCAGGCATGAGGCGTGTGCCGCCTAAGCAACCTGCATCAGGGTGAGTTCGCCAACCCTGAACGCACGACCCAAGGAGCCTTTTCAAAGCTGCCCTTGGAACCCATCGATCAGGGCGTGTTCCCTGAAGAACATTTGGAAGATTTCGGGTCTCCAAAACCATCGATGAACGGCGAAAGATAT
>JBCBGR010000257.1:0-4165 GCA_038526555.1 Pseudomonadota bacterium | reverse complement strand
GCAAATCATTGTAAGAACAAGTAGACGCAACATAGGAAACCATTTCAAGTGAAGCTGTTCCCTGCTCCGCTACCGTTATTCGTCAGTCGATGACAAGTCAGCAGATCAACTTCGGCAACGGAGAAGGAATTATCATCGCCGGTAGCAAAAACTGTTGATGTCCCGTTTCTTAAGCCACCATCAGACGACCCTGAGCCCTAAAGAAGCACTCAACTGCGCCAAAGCAGACGCCAAATCCGCTTCTGTTTCGACAATCTGCTGACGTATTTGGATCAGCGTCCGCTGCCCATCGAGAATATCAATAAAGCCAGCCAGCCCTTCGCGTTAGAGGGCTTCGAGTTGATTATAGGCGGACTGACTGCGGTCCCCGGCTTCGCCCAACTCTCTTAAACGCTCACGGAGCGCCACAACATTGCTGAGCGCGGTTTCTACTTCGCGGTGAGTATTCAGGACAAGTGATACATAGCGCGCATGGGCTGCTCGAGTACGCGCTGCCTGCGCATCGACTTCGGCCTGACGACGCCCAAAATCGAAAATAGGCAAATCGACTAGACTTGTCAGAGAGGCTGAGAGCGCATCTCGCCCATCACCGCCAAAGGCGCTCACCGTCCCCGGCAATGTCAAACGCGGCATGAGGTCAGCCCGCTCTGCGGCGATCAAATCCAGCTCCGCCAGAAACGCGGCCTCGCCCGCTTTCACATCCGGTCGTCGGCGCAGCAGATCTGTGGGTAGGCCGAGTTCAGGTTGTCCCGCATAAGTGGGTACAGTTCCTGATGTCGGGGATGAGAAGTCTGTCGTGCCGGAGTCTTCTCCGAGCAGGACGTCCAATGTGTAGGCGGCTTGTTTCTGACTAGCCTCAAAAAGTCCACGCTGTGAGCGGGAACTGGCCAGATCTGCGGCGGCGCGATCAACATCGAGGGCGACGGACAGGCCGACATTAAACCGAGACGTCACAATCGTCAGCGTTTGCTCCTGCAAGGCCAGCGTTTCGTCCAAGAGCGCGAGGCGCGCTTCGGCGCGTCGCAAGTCGATATATTCAAGGACAACAGCTTGCACGATCAGCCGATCAATATCCGCCCGGTCAAATTCCGATTGTTCCAGACGATCCGCCAGTGAATTTACGCGCGCACGATTTCCGCCAGCAATGTCAGGATCAAATGAGCCCGACAGCCCCACAGACGATCCTGCGCTCAGATTATCGGTGCCGACACTGATCGTATCAATACGTGTCGATAAAAAACCGTCCAGAAATGGTAAAAGAGTCGTTTCCTGCGCCGCAAGCTGTGCATTCGCCACGTCCATGTTCGCGATGGCGACTTCGATATCTAGGTTATTGGCGAGCGCCTTTTGTACCAGCGAGTTTAGTTGCGCATCATTATGGGCTTCGAACCAGGCGGATGAAGACTCTTGGCTCTCAAGGGTTGTAGCCTGTGTTGATGGGGTCAGTTCATTGATGAACTGCTCCGGAGCCATGGAGGCTTCATAAGCCTCATTGTCAACTGTTGCACAGCCCGCGAGACCAAAGGCCAACCCCGTGGCGAGCCCACATAATCGCCATCGCATTTTCAAAGATCTGGACATTATTCAGCCGGTGATCCGAGCGCAACTTGAGCCGGAGAACCGGGGGGCTGCTCCGCTTCAGGCTGACCCGCCTTGCCACTCAAACGGGCTGCGTAGACTTTCAATGCGCCACCATGGCCAAGAAGATGATAACCAGAGCGAAGCCATAGGTGATCAGAAGGTCGCGGTTGGCCTCATTCAAGGTCTCGGCATCCCCTTGCAGCAGATAACCTATACGCTCTGGCAGAATCTCATCTGCAATGGCTTCAAACTCGGCAATGGCGTCTGGCAGCGGGACGCCGTCCGCAATGTCGACTTCCATTTCAATGGCACGGCGCTGTTCAACGCGCTCAAGTTCAGCCGCCACCCCTTCTTCGACAATGTTCGTCAGTCCCGAGAGCGGAATTAGCGCTCCGTCTGTTGAGCGGACGAAAAGGTTTAGCAAATCCTCTGGCGATTGAATGGACAGGGTCCGCCCTTCGAGGACAATCGGAATGGATTCGTCGAAGACATTGAGATCAACGATATTTTGGCCATCGACCATCGTTCTGAGGGTCTGCGCGATTTCGTCCAAGGGAACGCCTAGATCCGCCGCGCGAGAGCGCTCGATTTGAAGGGAGAGCTGCGGTTGGGTCGGTTGATAGGACAGGGTCGGGCGAGATAGAGCACCATCAGAATCTTCAATCGCTTCAACCAGCGCGCGCGAGGCGATGAATACGTCCTGATAGTCCGCACCCGTAATCGCGACATCAAGACTGCCGCCCCGATTACCGCCACCTCTCCGCCCCGGCAGGCTGCTCGGCCCAAAGACAAAGGCCCGAACCCCGGGAATTTGAGACAGAGGGCCACGCAATTGTGCGACAATATCCTGTTGCGACAATGTTCGTTCATCCCACGGCGCGAGAGTCGCCGTTGAAGAGATGACATTCGGGTCCCAGCGCCCAACAATTGTGAGCACTGACTCGATTGAACCATCATCGATGTAAGGCTGCAGGATCGCTTCCACGTCGTCGGCCTGGCGTTCCATAAAGGTCAGGCCAACCCCGTCCGGCCCCCTTGCAAACACCTGAACACGCCCACGATCTTCAGATGGGACAAGTTCCTGATCAAGGCCCTGATAGACAAAGTAGGCGCCCCCAGCGACACCAAGCGAGAGGAACACAGTGAGGAGCGGGATCGCAAGGCAAAGACTTAGGACGCGCCCGTAACCACGCTTCAAACGGTTCCCAAAGGCCTGGATCAACCCTTCACTTTTTGTCTTGGACTTGAAATCAAACTTCGACGCAATGGCAGGGCCGAGGGTCAGCGCAACAAACGATGAAAGCGTCACGGCCAAAGCGAGCACAAAGCCAAATTCTCTGAAAAGACGGCCAATCGTCGAGGGCAGGAACGAGATCGGGATAAAGACGGCGACCAGAACGACCGTCGTCGCAATCACCGCAAAGAAGACCTGTTGTGTCCCGACCCGGGCAGCCGTTGACTTGTCCAACCCTTCCGCCTGTTGCCGCTGCACATTTTCAAGCACAACAATGGAGTCGTCCACGATCAATCCTGTGGCAAGCACAAGCGCCAGCAATGTGATCAGATTGATCGAAAAGCAAAGCAGCCAAATGCCAGCAATCGTACCAATCAGCGCGACAGGGATGGCGACTGCGGGGATGAGCGTCGCTTTCCAAGAGCCCAGAAACACCCAAATCGCAAGGACGACAATCGCTACGGTAATCATCACGCTGGTAATGACCTCCTGAACCGAGGTGCGAATAAAGACGGATTCATCTGAGAGAACACGAAGCTCTGCCCCGTCCAGTCGAGCGTTCAAGGCGTCCACACGTTCCAGAACGGCATCTGCGATCTGGATGGTGTTCGACTGCGCGCGCCTGACAACGCCGCCCCCGATGACTGGCTCACCATTTAACCGTAGCAGGTTCGTCGGATCTTCAGGCCCAAGCCGGACATCGGCCACGTCACCGACGCGAACATTCCCGGATATGACAATACTTCGGATAAGTTCTGGAGTGGCGGCTGTTGCTTCCGCGCGAACAATCAGCTCCTGATCTTGCGATCCGAAACTCCCCACCGGGATGTCAAAAGGCGCTTCTTGCAGCGCATTCGCCAGATCAATGGTTGTCAAGCCAAACCGATTGAGACGCAAAGGATCAATGACCACGCGCATTTGTGTCTGGCGTTTGCCAAAGGGATTGAGGCTTGCAACGCCGTCGACGGCCAGAAGTTCGGGCTCAACATCGCGGTCGAGAATGCGGGATAATTCATCTTCGCGAAGCCCCTCCCCGATCAGTGCCACGGTGAGGATGGACTCCGCATCATTATCAGCCTTGGTGACAAACACATCTTCCACCCGGTCTGGCAGAGATCGCGTGACCTGATTGACCGCCTCGCGCACGTCCGCGGCGGCGACGTCCAGATCGGCACCGGGCGAGAATTCGATACGAATGCGCGAGCTGTTTTCTTCACTACTGGCAAAAATATCCCGAACGCCGGCCACGCGCGCCACCGCACTTTCAAGGATGCTAGTCACTTCTGCATCCATCGTCTCCGGCGCGGCACCTGGCAGAGTAGCGCGGACTGTCACGATCGGGCGATCGAC
>JBCBGR010000256.1:0-4183 GCA_038526555.1 Pseudomonadota bacterium | reverse complement strand
CGGCGACACCTCTACAAATCCCTGTCCTATACAACTCCCAATGTCACACAGCGTCAGGTTAATACCATGTCGACTCGAAGGGTTGCAGGAGTCCCTCATATCAGTGCGCTGCACCATATTCTTTGTCAAGGGTCGCCTTGTTACAAGCGTGTGTCAGTTCGCCCTTGTTTCTCTCTAACTACATGATTTATATGAACTTAATATCATTGTAGAGTGCGCATTTGATAAGCTCAGAAGACGCGACTTCACCTCAGGATGTGACACCAGCCAGCGTCTATCGTAGCGTTAATGCCTACTTGCGAGGATCTGATACCTAAGAAAACAATACCTGAGATTCCGGATACTGACAAAGCCACCTACAAGGCGGAATTGCGCTCCCTTCAAATTGAGCTTGTGAAGCTTCAGAGATCAATCATCGAAGAAGACCGCAAGCTGCTGATCATTTTTGAAGGCAGAGATTCCGGTGGGAAAGACGGGACTATCAAAGTCCTTTCGGAGCATATGAGCCCCCGCGAGACCAGGATTGTTGCGCTTGGAAAGCCATCGGATCGAGATCGCAGTTCGTGGTATTTTCAGAGATATGTTCCCCATCTTCCATCCGGCGGGGAAATCGTTCTGTTTAATAGGAGCTGGTACAACCGTGCTGGGGTCGAGAAGGTCATGGGCTTCTGCACCGAAGATGACCATCTGCGCTTCCTGAGAACGGTGCCGCAGTTTGAAAACATGCTGTATGAATCCGGTATCACTCTCATCAAATACTATCTCGACAGCTCAATAGACGAGCAGAAGAAACGCTTGCAGGCGCGGCGCGATGATCCGCTAAAGCAGTGGAAGCTCTCGCCCATTGATAAGGCCAGTCTCGATAACTGGGATGACTACACCGAGGCCAAAGAGGCCATGTTCTATTACACGGACACAGCCGACGCGCCGTGGACGATTGTGAAGTCAGACGACAAGAAGCGCGCGCGGTTGAACTGCATGATGCATTTCCTCAACGCGCTGGATTATCCCGGCAAAGACCCAAGTGTTGTCGGGGATCCGGATCCTCTGATCGTGGCAAGTAGTTCGCGGGTAATTCAAGGCAGTCATAAGATCTTGGACACGATGATGCATCCAAAGCTGCGCGATAAAAGCAAGAATGGCGCCGCTTGAGACCTGTCAAAGCCATGCGATGATTGCTGACTACTCGACGCCCGAATGATGTCCGCCTATGGCGGAGCTGTTTTTGGGAGATTTATCGATGGTCGGATCCGTGAAGGAAGTGGGCCCTAATCGCTACCGCGAGACGTTTGGGCGCTATTATGAGGACTTCAAAGAGGGCGATATTTATGAGCATCGCCCCGGTAAGACCGTCACAGAGTATGACAATCACCTGTTCACACTGATGACGATGAACACCCACCCGATGCATTTCGACGTGGAGTTCGCCAAGGCTTCAGAATTTAAGCGCAACCTAGTTGTATCCCCTTATACATTAGCCCTTCTGATTGGCATGAGCGTGACGGACTGCTCCCAGAAAGCGATTGCCAATCTCGGCATGGACGAGGTGAAGTTCACCGCGCCTGTCTTTGCGGGAGACACGATCTACGGCGAAAGTGAAGTTCTCGGCAAACGCGAAAGCAAGAGCCGTCCGGGGCAGGGGATCGTCACCATTGTCACCCGTGGCTATAATCAGGACGGAACGATGATTTGCACGTTCAAGCGGAACATGCTGATCCCGTCCAAAGGGAATGCTGTTGAAGATAAGGTCGGGAGTTATTGATGCGAACGCTCTTACTCTTAATCGCGATCCTGAATGCTTTGGGAGCACTTGGCAGTGCTATGGTGAGTTACATGGAGTCTAACTGTCAATCGTTCTTCACCAAGATTGGTGCTGCTTTTGACGTGGCCTTCATAGAAATTTCAATCGCTGTGATCGCATTCGCCTTGTATAAAATCTATCCGGTCAAAACTGACTGACTGCGACACCTCGGCACTCTTTGCGCTCAATCATGTGCGGCGCGTTCCGATAAAGGTATGACGCGCAAAACCGAACAAATGAGACGATCACCATGAACGCCATCCCTGACCATTCCGCCTTTACCGCCGAAGAAGAGCAAATGATGCTCGACACGATTGATCGCTGGTGCCGCGAGAAGGTTCGCGACCGGGTCATGGAAATGGAACATGCGGACGAATATCCGCACGAATTTGTTGAGGACATGAAGGAGTTTGGGCTCTTCGGTGCGACAATCTCCCAAGAGTATGGCGGATTGGGTCTCTCAGCGACCACTTATGCGAAGATCGTCATGCGGATTGCTCAGGAATGGATGAGCCTGACCGGGATTTTCAATTCCCACCTGATGATGGCGACTGTGGTTGAGAAGTATGGCACTGATTTTCAGAAAGAATACTGGCTGCCGAAATTCACGTCTGGTGAAATCCGCGGCGGATTAGGCCTAACAGAGCCAAACGCTGGAACAGACCTCCAAGCGATCAAGACAGTCGCGACGCGGCACGGCGATGATTATGTCGTCAATGGCTCTAAAACCTGGATTTCTAACGGCATTATGGGCGGCGCTGTCGCCCTGATGGTCAAAACGAACCCGGATGCGGATCCCCGCTATAAAGGTATGTCGATGCTGATCGCGCCGAAGATCGATCCGGATACGGGTGAGGCATATGACGGCTTCACCACGGGCAATAAGATGAAGAAGCTGGCCTATAAGGGCATCGACTCAGGAGAGCTTTTCTTCGACAATTACCGTCTCGACGCCAAGCGCCACCTGATTGGCGGCGAAGAAGGAAAAGGTTTCTACATGGCGGTCGGTGGTTTGGAACTGGGCCGGATCAATATTGCCGCTCGCGCCGTTGGTATCTCCCGCCGCGCGTTGGAAGAAAGCACACGCTACGCGCAGGAACGCGAAACCTTTGGTAAGCCGATTGCAGAGCACCAAGCCATCCAGCTAAAACTCGGTGAAATGGCGACTAAGACAAAGGCGTCAGAACTGATGTGTCTCCACGCTGCCGAAGCTTATGACAGAGGCGAACGCTGCGACATGGAAGCGGGTATGGCGAAATACTATGCCTCTGAAATGGCGACGGAAAATAGCCTGGAAGCCATGAGGATTCATGGCGGTTATAGCTACTCCAAAGAATATCCCGTCGAACGTCTCTTCCGCGAAGCGCCACTCATGTGCATCGGCGAAGGAACAAATGAAATGCAACGCATCATCATCGCCAAGCAGCAGATCGCGCGGAATAAGATTTAACGCGTAGCCTTTATGTTATCGAAGCTTTTGCCTAGTTTAGGAGATGCTTCGCAAAGTCTTTATTATACTAGCATGGTCAGGGGCCATCGGAGCCGTGACAGATGCAGCTATAACCGCATTTGCTGCTTGGCACGTTTTAGTGTCTCCTGATTTGGGTCTTCAACTGAGTGTCGATGACCATCTAAAAACACATTTGCCATTTTTGTACTGGCTGAAATCTGTTGCCTATGCTTTGGCACCGGATAGTTTTGTAGACTGGCTATTTAACCTGCCAGCCTTGGCCTATTTCCCTTTTCGAATACTCATCAATTTGCTTTTTGGTTGGTGGATGTTGAAGCTCGCGACAAAACTGAAGGCTTAGATCGAATGCTATCCCTGCAAATCGTCGTCCTTCTCAACGCCATCTGGTTCGGGATGGGGTTTTACGCGTTCTACCTCCGCCGCGACGTGTTTGCGAAAATTGTTGTCCCGAAGTCCGAAGACCGGAACAACACCGCTTATGAGGCCATCATAGAATCTGGCCGCTTCATGGGCGGGTTCAATATTGCTTTGTCGCTTTTCAATATCGCCTTACTTTTCAATCTAGGCGGCTTTGAAACGAACAACCAATGGGCTGTCTTGCTGATGTTCAATAGCCTCGCTCATGGGTCTCAATTTGCCGGAAACATACCCATGGCGCTACAGAACCGTCGCGGCGAGGGGCTCTGGCGCGTGTTTAAAGGCGTTATGCTCCGGATATTCGTCATCGACTTTGTGCTCATGATCGCGAACGCAGCACTCGCGCTTCATCTGATGTTCTGATCTATTCCATTCAACCGCTTGAGCGGCGTCAAGCGTACCCCGTGCAGACGTGACAAAGAGCTATTATGACCTATCTCCCTCTTTCCGGGATCCGCATCATTGCCGTCGAACAATATGGCGCGGGGCCTTAT
>JBCBGR010000255.1:0-4194 GCA_038526555.1 Pseudomonadota bacterium | reverse complement strand
GACCATCGATATTGTCAGCGCCGATCTCACTCTGGCGCCGATTAAGTCCGATACAGGCGTCACAATTGTTCCCGATAAGCATATGGATGATGTGGCTGAGGACCTGGACATTCTCTTCATTCCAGGCGGAACCGCAGGGACCTTGGCTGTGATGAAGGATGATGCAACGCTCGACTGGGTGCGGTCGCGCGGTGAGCGCGCGAAATTAGTGACGGCAGTCTGTACTGGGTCTCTTATTCTGGGGCAGGCGGGTCTTCTGGAAGGGAAGCGCGCGACAAGCCATTGGGCGACGCGCCACCTCCTGCCAGAGTTCGGGGCCACGCCCGTCAATGCGCGGGTAGTCCGGGATGGCAATTTGATCACGGGCGGTGGCGTGACGGCCGGGCTGGACTTTGGACTCTCCATCTTGGCGCAGCTGCGCGGGGAGGGTTATGCCAAAGCGGTTCAGCTCCAAGCTGAATATGCGCCCGATCCGCCCTTTAATGCGGGAACGCCTGAGATGGCCGGATCTGATTTGACAGATCCGATGCAGGGCATGTTTGCCATGTTCCTCCAGGATGTCCGAGCCACGGCGAGAGCGCGTTAACGACTCGCCTTTCAGGAGAAGCCTGTTGATTGATCCGCTCCGGTGGTGATTCGGTGTGCAAGCTGCAGGTGAGGCGATTAGGGGCTGAGGCCATCAGCTAGCAGCTGTGGGGCAACTGAACGGTGTGGCCAGATTAGGACCACACCGGACACGGGCGGTGATGCATTCGTAAAGAGTGTGTCACCGCTTGTCGTTTGGGGTTGATGCTTTCTGACCTCAGCCCTTGAAACATGGGCGCACTCGTGTATTGAGCGTGGCTGCTCTTGCGGACACTGCCCGAGCGAGTGACGCATCCGGGCCAAAGTGGCATTTGCCCGGCCGTCGAAATCTCAAAATATCAGGAGAAAACAATGCCCAAGATGAAGACGAAGTCTGGAGCGAAGAAACGCTTCAAGATTACGAAGTCTGGCAAGGTCCTTGCGGGCCAAGCCGGTAAGCGCCACGGCATGATCAAGCGCTCTAACGACCAAATCCGCCGTCTGCGCGGCACAACGGTTGTCGAAGAGTGCGATGCCCGTGTCATCAAGAAAAAATTCATGCCTTACGGCCGGAAGAAGAAATAAGGAGCGCGACCCATGTCACGAGTCAAACGCGGCGTCACAAAATCAGCGCGCCATAAAAAAGTTCTTGCCCAGGCCAAAGGCTACCGCGGTCGTCGGAAGAATACATTCCGTATTGCCAACCAGGCCGTCGAGAAGGCGGGTCAGTATGCCTATATCGGCCGCAAACTGAAAAAGCGTCAGTTCCGCGCCCTCTGGATCCAGCGGATCAACGCGGCAGCCCGTCTGCACGGCCTGACCTATGGCCGCTTCATGGACGGCATCAAGAAAGCTGGCATCGATCTGGACCGTAAAGTGCTGGCCGATATGGCCGCCAACGAGCCAGAAGCGTTCAAGGCGCTGGCCGAAACAGCGAAAAAGCACCACAGCAATCCGCATACTGTGACAGCGGCTTAAGTCGGCTGACAGTTTCGAGTTCAATCAGGTCCGCTTCGGCGGGCCTTTTTGTTTGCGTGTGCGTTATTCTGAGACAGATCGTTCTGCCGCGACATTGCCGCGTAGACGTCTGATCACCCAAATATCACCGGACTGCTCGGTCCAACGTGTTGCGTGATCCAGCACCTTATCGGCTTTGTCGAACCGATCCTCATAGATCAGCGCAGGGATCATCATCATGGCAGTATGGGGCAGTCGTAAATATGTTTTGCGGGTTTCAAGCCAGTCGAGAGAGGCGCGTGCCCCCGGAGACAGACGGTCCGTCGTCGGCAGGCTGACCGCGACACGGAAGAGGTGAAGTTCGGCATCATTGGGACGTACCCCCAAGGCTTTGACGGCGGCGTTCTCTGCAGCATCCCAAAGCGCTTGATTGGATTGAGATTCTGAGACGCGGCCATAAGCGATTTTCGCCTTCATCTTTAAAGCCTTCGCGTGATCCGGTTCGGACCCAAGAATGCGGTCCGCATATTCATCGGCAAGGTCCCAACGCTGTAGCCGCCACGCGCGCACGCTGCGTGCAAGGTTGAGGTTAGACGTCGCGTCTCTAGGTTCTAAGATTGCCTGCGCGCGTTCGATCATCTGGTTATGCGTGCCGCTGTCCAGTCGGCCATGGGTGAGCATCAGACGGAGATGATTATCTAGGATTTCGCGCTCCGTGCGGTTTCTGGTCTGGATGCGAGCAAGCGACCTGTGATCGCTTGTCCGGGTGCGCAGTTTTCCGCCGCGTCGGACAATATCTTGCTTTACCTGATCAATGAGCGGACCGTAACGCAGGCCAAAGGCAGCTTCGAAACTGTCCTCGCTGTCCGCTTCGGGCGTCCAGCCATCGACAAAGCGGTGAATGCTGGCCAACCCGTCGGGCTGATCCATGATGAAATGCGCCAGAGCCCGGCTTTGGCCATAATAAATGCGCTGCGCTTTGGCGGGTGTCTCTGTCGCGAAAAGCCTGAAATCCGGATATTTCGCCATGTTTTCAATTACAGTCCGCATGGGTAGCCATGGCCCATCTTCCGTCAAAGGCTCTTGTTCCGGCAGGGCTCGGCCAAACGTAATCTCGCCAGTTGCAGACCGTTCATAGGTCGAATAATATTCTGCCAAGCCTTCATTTAGCCAGATCGGTAACTTACGGGGATAGTGTGTTTCCAAAAGATGATGCGCGACCTCATGCCGAAGCACGAGGCGCAGCCATTTGGGGTCCAGCGCGCGCGACAGGAAATGGCCGGGTTCCGGATTATAGCCGACAATCACGTCCTGGCTGGCCGCGCTCTGGCGGTAAATGGCGGCTGTGATGCCTCCGGGGGCCACAGACTGAAAAACGTCCAGATCATCAACAATATTCAGCCGCAGCGGTTCGGACGTGTCCTCAACCTCTAAGGCGAGATCAGACAGGACAGCGGTCCGAAAGGCTTCCAGATCTTGAAGGATGGGCTCAGCGTCCAAGCTGACATCTGAGTCCAGAATGAAATGTTTGGATTCAGCGCGGATGCCTTGCGCTTGCGCCGAAGTGGCGAGCAAGGTCGAGAACAATAGGAGTATTGAGAGCAAAAAGCGCATTCGCATTAGAAATAGGGGAGCGCCGGTTCTTTCGCAATTGATCGGCGCACCCGTCACGGAATGTTGACAGGCTCTGCGACTTTCCCTAATGCGCCGCTACAATCAGCGCAGATTTAACCTGCGCTCCGAGCTGTGCAGGATGCAGACGGGGTCCCGTGGTCGACGAGTTTTCGTTCACCGCGGCTCTTTGTGTTGTGCCAATATGAGGTGAGCTTTGTTTGAAGCTTTAGGCGATAGACTTTCCGGCGTCTTTGATACGCTGACGGGCCGCGGCGCGCTGACTGAGCGTGACGTTGACGCCGCCATGCGTGAAATCCGCAAGGCGCTGCTGGAAGCCGATGTCGCTCTGCCTGTTGTCAAACAGTTCGTCGCTAAGGTTCGCGAAGAAGCAGTCGGCGAAAAAGTCATCAAAGCCGTCAAACCTGGCCAGCAAGTCATCAAGATCGTCAATGATGCGCTGATCCAGACTTTAGGCGGAACGCTGTCTGAGGAAGAGGCTGACCTCGATGAGGTCCGAAAAGCCTCAGAGCTGAATCTTCATGCCAAACCCCCTGTCGTCATCCTGATGGCGGGTCTGCAAGGCTCGGGTAAGACAACGACGACCGGTAAGCTGGCGTTACACTTGCGCGAAAAGCGCAAGAAGAAAGTCATGCTGGCCTCGCTAGACACGAACCGTCCGGCTGCGATGGATCAGCTGGGCATGCTGGCAGAGAAGTCCCAGACGGGCTTTCTGCCCATTGTCAAAGGCCAGTCCGCCGTTGAGATCACCAAGCGCGCGCTGAAAGAGGCGGCAAAGGGCGGCTATGACGTCCTCTTCCTCGATACGGCAGGCCGGACGACTATCAATGAAGAACTGATGTCGGAAGTTATCGAAGTCGCGCGAATTGCGCAGCCGACCGAGACGCTGCTCGTTGCTGATGCGCTCACCGGACAAGACGCGGTCGAGACGGCCCGTCGTTTCCATGAAGCCCTCCCGCTGACGGGTCTGGTCCTGACCCGGATGGACGGCGACGGGCGCGGCGGTGCGGCCCTATCGATGCGCGCAATCACAGGCAAGCC
>JBCBGR010000254.1:0-4196 GCA_038526555.1 Pseudomonadota bacterium | reverse complement strand
CGTGGTTAGCGCGCTCATATCGGCTTCGATCTGGTTGCGCTTTCCGATCGCCGCTGCGGCCTCATCCTGCGCGATATCCAGTGCCGCAGACTGATCCCCTGTCTCGGACAGATGATCGTATTCAATCTTCAAGCGCGCTTCGGCAATCTCAGCATCTTCAACAATGCCTGTTTCGCGCTCCATATCGGACTTGAGCTGTTCGATTTGGGCTTCGAGTTTTTTCAGCTCTGAAGAGGCGGCTTTTTCGTCCGCTTCGAGAACTTCCTTAGCGGCATTGATGCGAGCCAGGACAGCCGCAGCGATCAATTGCTCTTCTTGTTTGGGTTTGATTTCGCCAGACTGATCAGAGGCACGCCGCTGCGCTTCGGTCGCTTTAATCGCGGTCTCTTGGACGTTGGCGTCACAGGCTTTGAGCGCGTCTTGCGCACCCGCCAGCGTGTCGATGGCAGAGACCCAGCGCTTGCGCCACAGCAGTGCTTTATATTCATGGATTTCCCCGGCCAGCCGTTTGTACCGTGCGGCCTGACGCGATTGTCGCCTGAGGGATAAAAGCTGGCTCTCAATCTGAGCGGCAATATCGTCTAGCCGGTCCAGATTATTCTCAGCCGCTCGCAGGCGCAATTCTGCTTCATGACGGCGTGAATGCAGCCCGCTAATCCCGGCGGCTTCTTCCAGAACCCGGCGGCGATTGGACGGTTTCGCTGAAATAAGTTCACTGATCTGGTTTTGACGGACGAGGGCCGGGGAGTTCGCCCCGGTGGAGGCATCGGCAAAGAGCAGCTGAACGTCTTTGGCGCGGACTGTCTTGCCATTGATCTTATAAGTCGACCCTTTGCCCTTTGTGATAACCCGCATCACTTCGAGCTGATCAGAGTCGTTAAAGGCTGCTGGTGCAACGCGCGCGCTATTATCAATATGGAGCGTGACGTGCGCCTGATTGCGTCCTGGGCGTTGCTTGGTCCCGGAGAAGATCACATCTTCCATTTGGGAACCGCGCATGGCTTTGGCGCTGTTGGCACCCATCACCCATCGAATGGCTTCCAGAAGGTTAGACTTACCGCAACCGTTCGGGCCGACGACGCCGGTCAGACCCGGTTCGATCAGGAAATCCGTGGGCTCAACGAAGCTCTTGAACCCCGTCAGCGTGATCTTGTCGAAGACAAGCCCGCCCATAGATTATTCAGGCGCCGCTTCTTCAGCAGGGGCTTCGGTCTCTGCTGGCGTTTCCTCATCGGCAGGAGCCTCGAGCGGCTCACCGAGAAGCTCTGCAAACAGCTCATCCATCTCTTCCACGGTGCCAAGACGCGCAGAGTCGCCATTGACGAAGAAAGCGGGCGTTCCATTAACGCCCTCATCAAAGCCTTGCTGCATCTTGCTCATAATCGTTTCGCGATGGGCTTCGTTCGCCATGCAGGTCGCGAACTCCTCCTCAGACAGACCGGAGGCCTTGGCGAGGTTGATGTAAGCGGCGCGGGCATTGCCGTTTTGGGCCATGTTCAGAATTTGTGGCAGTCGCTCAAACTGAAGACCAATATTCTTGAAGTAGTTCTCTTGGTCGGCGCAGAGGGCGATTTTGAAGCCCGCTTCGGCAAGCTCAGGCGAACCCGTCAGAAACTCCCGGAAGACATAACGGACCTTTCCCGTATCAATGTAACGTGCCTTGAGGTCTGGATAGACGTTTTGGTGCCAGAAGGCGCAGCCCGGACAGGTGACTGACGCATATTCGACAAGTGTGATCGGTGCATCGACGCTACCAATGGCGTGGTCATCCGGACGTTCATAGCTTGTCCGTTCTATGCTACTGGCCGCACCATTTGAGGCGACTGGGCCGTCAGAGCCGCCGCTACCACAGGCCGCAAGGATGGCTGCCGCGCCAAAAATAAGAGATTTCCGAATCACTTGTCCCATAACCGAAACATTCCGCTAGTTTGTTAGAAGTGCAAGCTGTGCCCGCAAGAAGCTGGGTAAAACCACACTATGGCTTGTTGATGTTCTAGGATCAGGGCTGCGAAGAGCGACCCTCGACCCAGGCTTTGACCGCTGCGGCGTCCTGCGCGCCTTTCATGATTTGGCCGTCAAAAATAAATGCCGGTACGCCGCGTATTTCTGCCGCTTGTGCTTTCTGCGTGATCGCTTCGAGCGCATCGTAGTGCGCCTGATTGTTCAGACATGCTGTGATTTCGGCCTCGTTGTTGAGACCGGAGAGTTCAGCAATAGCATTATATTCTGCGCGAATGGCGTTCCCGTCAGGCGCTGAAAGGATAGCCTCCTGACGCGCAAACTGATCTTCCATCACTATCATGTAATCGTCGTCGGCTGCGCATTCCGCCATCATGAAGCCAGTGAGAGATAATTGAGCCGGTTGCGTGGGGAAGGGGCGGAATACAAAACGGAGTTTTCCGGTCTCAATAAGGTCGCGCTTTATAATCGGCCACTCTTTGTTGAACCAATGACCGCAATGGGGACATGTATTTGACGCATAAACGATAAGCGTATTCGGCGCGTCTTCGCTGCCGAGAGTCCGGTCGTCGGGTGCTTCAGTGTAGAGATAAGCTGGCTCATCAGAGCTTGCCGGACTCTCAATGTCCTCAGCGGCAAAGGCCATGCTGGCGAAAAAGCAGCAGATAAATGTAAGCAGTATGCGCAACATGGGTCAGTCCTTTGCGGGCTGGTTTCGTATGACTTCACGGCCAAGCCGTTCAAGTACATCCTTTAGACGCTCATTACTCAGTTTCGTAAGGCCTTCACGCAGTGTTGACTGCTCTGATGGGGTGAGGCCGCGTTTGGGCTGGGTCTCGGCTTGCGTTGGACGAGGGGCTGCCTGAACGATCTGCAAAGTGCTGACAGATCCACTCCCTAGATGCGCGTTGAGGCGTTCGAGGATCGGGCCTGACGCTGCGAGTATTAGAGAAGCAGCCGGCCCCGGTGCGCTGATCACAAGCGTTCGACCGTCTTTGGAGCCTTTGAAACGCACGGGCGCGCTGATTTTGGACCAGCGCGGTCCCATAATCTCTGGCCAGATATCTGCGAGCGCCAATGCAGAACTGGTGCGCTTCTGACCTTTCCCAGCGAGTGGACGCATCACGCGGTTCACAGCCATACCAGCACTGGGAAGAGCCCGCGCTTGTGGTCTGGCCCGATTGGCCTCGAGATAGCGATCGAGCGTCACGCGCTCAGCCGGAGTGAAAGGACGGTCTGTCACAGGCTGAGCATCCTCTATTGCGCTGCTCAGGTAAAGCGCACAGGTCTGTGGCTGATATGTGGACGGATTCTGATATCACAGCGATGCGAAAGGCCTTGCTAGATTGGTATGATCGCGAGGGGCGCACGCTGCCTTGGCGGGTGCGTCTGGAAGATCGTGCGAAGGGCGTTATTCCGGACCCTTACGCGATATGGCTGTCTGAAATCATGCTGCAGCAGACGACGGTTCCGCATGGAACGCCGTACTGGTTTAAATTCCTGTCGATTTACCCGACCGTTGCAGACTTGGCCGCAGCGCCTTTGGATGACGTGCTGACCCATTGGGCGGGGTTGGGCTATTATGCGCGGGCGCGGAATCTGCACAAATGCGCGAATGTTATTGTTGAAGAGCATGGGGGTGAGTTTCCGAGCACTTATAAAGAGCTGCTGAAACTACCGGGTATTGGCGATTATACCGCCTCGACCATTGCCGCTATCTGTTTTGATGAGGCGACAACGATTGTCGATGGGAATGTGGAGCGTGTGATTACGCGGCTTCACGAGCTCGACAGCCCGCTGCCGAAGGCAAAGCCGGAGATCAAAAAGCTGGCGTCTGTTTTATCTGATGCTGTTCGTCCGGGGGACTACGGACAAGCAGTGATGGATCTGGGGGCGACCATCTGCACGCCGCGATCGCCCTCCTGTCTTTTATGTCCGTGGCAAGATTGGTGTCAGGCTTCTGCACACGGTACGCAAGCGAACTACCCAAAAAAGACACCTAAGAAGAAGATGCCTATCCGCTATGGTCGGGCGTATGTGTATTATAATGACAAAAGTGTCTGGCTGCGACGACGTCCGGAAGACGGCCTTCTGGGCGGTATGATGGAAGTGCCGGGAACCGATTGGGGCTCGAACCCGGTTGAAACCGCCCCTGAGGGAGAGAGTTGGACGCGTCTAATAGCCCCAATCGGTTCCCGGCACTTCCATCATACCGCCCAGAAGGCCGTCTTCCGGAC
>JBCBGR010000253.1:0-4189 GCA_038526555.1 Pseudomonadota bacterium | reverse complement strand
GATACGGAAATCTTGAGCATTTCTGAAAGTCCCGTCCAGGTGGAGGACGAGGTTGCTGCCGAGTGCCTGATCGATCGAGGCGGCGGCTTCAAACCCATTATCAACGCTGGTCGCGCTCATCCGTAAATCGACCTCACGTCCATCTTCGGGCACTTCAGTGGGGATACGACCATCAATGATATTGACAACACCGCCAGCCCCTGAGCTGCCGTAACGCAGAATACTCGCACCCCGCAAAACTTCGATTTTCTCAGCTTGTGCAGGTTCAACTGACACGGCGTGGTCAACAGATGAGGATGAGGCATCGATAGAGCCGATCCCATTGGCGAGAACGCGAACACGGTCGCCCCCTAAGCCCCGGATGATGGGTCGGGATGCGCCTGCGCCAAAGAATGTTGATGAGACGCCCGGTTCAAAGCGTAGAACTTCACCAATTGTTCCTGTCAGGCGTTGCTCAAGCTCGTCGCCGCTTAAGACAGAAAGGCCGACAATCACTTCGTCAGCGGTCACCGCGAGTGGAGATCCCGTGACAATAATTTCGTCCTCATAGAGAGAATTTGTGTCGCTATCTTGCGCGTAAGCGTTCGCCGCAATGAGTGACAGGCTCGCAACGGAGCCGAGAAGAGTTTTGGTCATGCGAAAAGACTTCAGTCTGAAAATGTTAGGTCCGAGTGCAGTGCACTTTGATGTTACCTAATTACATTACATTGCAGGATCAACAAAGATTTGGTGCGTTTCACAGCCCGATAACCTAGATCATAACACGGGGATTCATGATACCGTTTGGATCAAGCGCGGTTTTGACGCGACGCAGAACGTCCATTTTCACGGGGTCTGCCCGCTCAGCAAGGACCTCGCGCTTCATTATGCCGATCCCATGTTCCGCACTGATCGATCCGCCCAGACCATCGACAATATCAAAGACAGCTTCGCTAATATCGTCCCAGCGGTCGAGGAAGGCTGCCTTGTGCGCCCCCAGATCATCGCTCTCAGGTTGCGCGATGTTGTAATGAATATTCCCATCACCAAAATGCCCGAAACCAACGGGGCGACATCCGGGGACAATCGTTTTCACCGCTGCATCAGCCCGCGCGAAGAATTCCGGGATGCGGTCAATCGGGACGGTGATGTCCTGCTTGATCGACCCGCCGAGGAATTTCTGACCTGCGCTCATATGCTCCCGGATGGAGCCGAGCGCTTTGAATTGGGCCTCGGATTGCGCGAGGACCGCATCTCTCACAAGTCCAGACTCCATCGCGCTCTCGAGCAGCGACATGATGAGCGCTTCGCCCGCCTCTGCGCTTTCGACCTCAAAATCAGCCAGAACATACCAAGGATGGGCCTCCGGGAAGGGATCGCGTTCATTCTCGAAATTATCGACGACGGCAGAAAATCCGATCCGTGGGATGACTTCAAACATGGCGAGTGAGGGGCCGCGCAAGTGTGTGAGCAGCTGCACCGCATGACCGACTGACGCCACGCCCATCATGATCCGCGCGACATGGCCGGGTTTGGTAAAGAGTTTCAGCGTGGCGGCTGTGATGATGCCAAGCGTGCCTTCTGCGCCGAGGAAAAGTCGGGAGAGATCATAGCCCGTATTATCTTTCCGCAGGCTGGTCAGGCCATTGTAGATTTGCCCATCGGCGAGAACGACCTCCACGCCAAAAACAAGCTCCTTCGTCGTCCCATATTTCAAAACGTGATTGCCGCCGGCATTGGTCGACAGCACACCGCCGACCGTACAGGTTCCTTCGGAAGACAGGGTGAGCGGGAACTTCCGGTTCGCGGCCTCAGCGGCTTCGTGGACACTGTGCAGGGTCGCGCCCGCTTCCACCGTGATGGCATCGGCCACAGGGTTGACGTCCCGAATGGCGGTCATGCGCTTCAGGCTGAGCAAAACTTCGCCTTGCGGTGTCTGACCGCCAACCAGCCCAGTATTACCGCCTTGCGGAACGATGGGCAGGCCGTGTTCGGCGCAAATGCTGACGGCTTTGGCCACCTCTTCGGTTGATCCGGGGGTGAGGAGGATGGGCGTTTTGCCGAAATATTTGTCGCGCCATTCGGTCAGGTGAGGGGCGATGATGTCGGCGTCTTCTGTCCACGCTTTGGGCGGGAGCGCGGATTTCAGGGCCTCAATTCCAGGAGTGCTCATAATCTCGGTTCCTATCGACCGCGCGCCGCGCGCCGCAAGCGGTCATTAATCGCAGCGCCTAAGCCGTCTTCAGGAATAGGCGCTACCGCGAGCTTTCGGTCCGGTCCATCGAACTTTCGAAGCATTTGATAAAGGTTGCGCGCCGCTTCTTTCAGATCGCCCGTGGCGGAGAGGTTCGGGGCCGAATATTCAGGGCCAAACCCAATCAGAATTTCATCAACTTCGCACTCTGTGGCGTTTAAGCGAAGACTGGCCTCCGGCGCATAATGCCGAGCCAACATGCCGGGGGAGGCGAGATCACTTTCGGGCTCTGGATAGCTTAAGGGGCCTGTGAAGGGCATCAATTCGGACTCAGCAATCGCGCCCTGCCGCAGCAGGACCGCTTGGTCGCCATCAACACGCAGAACAGTCGACTCAACGCCTGTTTCGCAAGGCCCGCCATCAATGATCAGGTCGATCTTCTCGCCGAGATCCTCGAAAACATGCTGCGCTGTCGTGGGGCTCACATGACCTGACAGGTTGCCGCTCGGCATGACCAGCGGGGCATTCCACCCTGCCTCACGCAGTCCATCACGCCATGGCGCGTCAGGGCAACGAAGGGCCAATGTGGGAAGGCCTGCTGACGCTCGCTCTGCCAGATCACTGGATCGTCTTTGCAGCACAAGTGTGAGGGGCCCCGGCCAGAATTGCGCGATCAATCGCTCCGCCAAGGGGGTCAGTTCGGCATAGGTGCTGACATCGTCCGGGTTCAGAAGATGCGTAATCAGCGGGTTGAAGGACGGACGGCCTTTCGCTGCATAAATCATTGCAATCGCATCATCATTGCGAGCGTCGGCGGCCAAACCATAGACCGTTTCCGTCGGCAAAGCGACCAGACGACCGTCTTTCAGGCACTGAACGGCGGCAGAATAGGCTTCTGAGCCAGACTGTTGGATGCGCGCCTTCATCCTGACAGACTAACGATCTGTGGTCCGAATGACAGCGGTCGATGACAGTTATTGCGCCATTGTGAGTTGAAAGCTGGATCAGGGCTTGCCAATGACGATCTTCATGACTGTTGATCCGTCTCATACCGCGACTATGGCGACTAAGCCCGCCCGCAAAGCGCCGCCAAAGCCTATGCTCGCCATGTCGGCTGAGGGTGCTGAGGCGAAGGAATCACCCAGCTGGGGCCAGCGCATCAAGGATGAGGTCAAATTCTTCTTCCAACTCGGCGCGATCTTGCTGACGCTTCTCACGTTGGTTTGGGGGCATTACAAGATACCGTCAGAATCCATGCAGCCCGCTCTTGAAGTAGGTGACCATATCTATGTGTCGAAATTCGCATACGGCTATTCGCGGCATTCTTTGCCGTTAGGGTTACATAATCTGCCCATTCCAGATGGGCGCATTTTCTCGCGATTGCCGGCACGCGGGGACGTCGTGGTGTTCCGCAATCCTAATAATGGGATGGTGATGATCAAACGCGCCGTGGGTCTGCCCGGTGATGAAGTCCAGATGGTTGAGGGCGCATTACTGATCAATGGGGAAACTGTTTCAAGAGTGGCCACCAACGAATTTTTATATCGCACGCGGGATGCTTTCGGGACTGTTTCTGGCGCGACCGAGTATAGGCAGATATTACCCGAATCGAGTCAAGATTTTCTGATTTTTGAGCATCGCGATAATGGCCCGTTGGATAACACAGACATTTACGTCGTCCCTGCGGGGCATGTCTTCATGATGGGTGATAATCGCGACCGTTCGACTGATAGTCGGGTGAGCCTGACCGATCCATTTGGCAACCCTTTGCCCGCCAGCGATATTGGTCCCGGCTTTGTACCCTTGAACAATCTGATCGGTCGCGCCGATTTGCTCATGTTCTCCTTTAACCGATGTGACCGCACAGAGGGGCTACGATGCCCGCCTGAAGGTCGCGTGCCGTCGCGCCTGTAACGACGATGGCCGGGGGGCAGACGCACGATACGCCGGAGTGGGACACAATTATTCTGGTGCGCCATGGCAAACCGGCTCTGTCTCGGAAAGAGATCTGAAGAT
>JBCBGR010000252.1:0-4272 GCA_038526555.1 Pseudomonadota bacterium | reverse complement strand
CAGAATCATTTCCCGGAAATGCGCCAGACGGTCCGCTTCAAAGAACATATGTTCCGTGCGGCAAAGGCCAATGCCTTCCGCCCCGAAATCACGCGCTGTTTGGACATCCAGCGGCGTTTCGGCGTTGGTCCGTACCGCCATGGTCCGCGCCTCATCCGCCCAGGCCATGACTTTGGCGAAATCGCCAGACAATTCGGGCTGGATCATCGCGACTTCGCCCGAAAACACCTGCCCCGTCGCGCCATCGACAGTGACGACCTCACCGGCTTTTACCATGCGACCCGCGCAAGTGAACTCGCCCGCGTCGTAATCAATCCGGATATCACCCGCACCAGACACGCAAGGCGTGCCCATGCCGCGTGCGACCACAGCCGCGTGGGAGGTCATGCCCCCGCGCGAGGTCACAATGGCTTCCGCCGCGTGCATGCCGTGAATATCTTCCGGGCTGGTTTCAGTCCGAACCAAGATGACTTTGTGACCCGCTTTGGAAAGGGTTTCGGCTTCGTCTGACGAGAAAACGATCTCGCCAATCGCAGCGCCCGGGGAGGCGGGCAGACCTGTAGCGATCAAATCGCGTTCACCATTGGGGTCTAGGGTTGGGTGAAGCAGTTGATCGAGCGCCAAAGGCTCAATCCGCAGCAGCGCTTCATCCGTCGTGATCGAGCCATCATCCGCCATATCGACGGCAATCTTCAGCGCCGCGCGCGCTGTGCGTTTGCCCGTCCGGGTTTGCAGCATCCAGAGCTTGCCTTGCTCGACCGTGAACTCAATGTCCTGCATGTCGCGATAGTGTTTCTCAAGCGTCTCAAACGTCTCGGCGAGCTGGCCGTAAACTTCTGGCAGTGCTTCCTGCATCGAAGGCGCGGTTTCGCCCATGTTCTCGCGCGCGACTTTGGTCAGGGTTTGCGGTGTTCGGATACCCGCCACCACGTCTTCGCCCTGCGCGTTGATCAAGAATTCGCCGTAATACTCATTCGCGCCTGTGCTGGGGTCGCGGGTGAAGGCAACACCTGTGGCCGATGTGTCGCCCATATTACCAAAGACCATGGCTTGAACATTAACAGCTGTGCCCCAGGCGGCCGGAATATCGTTGAGATTTCGGTAAACGACAGCACGGTCATTCATCCAGCTGCCAAAGACAGCATCAATTGCGCCTTGCAATTGCTCACGCGCATCCTGCGGGAAATCACGCCCCAATTCATCACGAACCGCCGCTTTATATTGTGCAATAACGCCTTCCCAATCGGACGCCGTCATTTCCGTATCGAGGCTGTAGCCCGCATTGAGCTTCGTATCTTCGAGAATGTCTTCAAACGTGTGGTGATGAACGCCCATCACGACGTCAGAATACATGGTGATGAAACGACGGTAGCTATCGAGCGCAAAGCGACGATCCCCAGACAGCGCCGCCAACCCTTCGACCGTTTCGTCATTCAGACCCAAATTCAGGACTGTATCCATCATACCGGGCATAGAGGCGCGCGCGCCTGATCGGACTGATACGAGCAGCGGATTCTCTGGGTTGCCGAACTTTTTATCTGTCAGCGCCTCAATATGGGCGAGGCCCGTTTCGACTTGATCGGCCATATCCTCAGGATAGGTCTCATCATGGTCATAATACCAGGTGCAAACATCCGTCGTAAGCGTAAACCCGGGCGGCACAGGCAGGCCGAGGCTCGCCATTTCAGCCAAGTTGGCGCCCTTCCCTCCCAGCAGGTTTTTCATGGAGGTATCTCCCTCCGCAGACCCGCCACCAAACTTGTAGACCCACTGGCTCATTCGAATTTTGTCCCTTTCGCCGTCCACCTCTGATGGGCGAACGCGTTACACTGGCCCAATAGGCATCCCTTGCGCCGCCGCAAGTCTGACAGCGCTATCAATTGAGTGAATTGCATCAGACGATGGTCTATCCATCAAGTCGCCCGAAATCTGCGATCTGGTGGAACGTCTCCACGATGGCAGAGAGTAGTGCCAGACGGCGCGCCCGCTCATCCGCATCGTCCGAGTTCACGACAACGGCTTCGAAAAAGGTATCGATGGGTTCGCGCAGATCAGCAAGCGAGGATAGTGCTGAAGGATAGTCTGCGGCTTCTAGGGCCACCTCAATCGCAGGACGCGCTTTCGTAAGCGCTTCTGCAAGATGACGCGCTTCAAGGGCGGTGTAATCTTCTATCCCGCTCATCCCAAACTTGTTTTGGGATCCAGACTCGTTCTGCGCTTCACCGTCCACTGGATCCCGGCTTTCGCCGGGATGAGCGGAGGATTTAGACGATTTCTTCTCTTCTGCCCGCAAGATATTCGCCGCACGCTTATAGCCTTGAACAAGGTCTTCGCCGTCTTTGTCAGACAGAAACGCACCGAGCGCCTCCACCCGCTGCGAAATCGCGAGCAGGTCGTCTCCGCCTTGCGCAATCACAGCGTCGATTACGTAATGCTCATGGCCCTGATCGCGGAGATAGACGCGGAGACGGTCGAGGAGGAACTGCAGAAGACTGGTAGCTTCAGGCACCCTCTTTTCAAGCAATCTTGTCATCTCATTTTTTAAATCGGTATCGGGTAGTTTTGAGAATTCTGAGTTAAAACTATCTACTTCCTCAGCAGCCATGGTGAGACTTGCTTTAAACTCTGCCCTTCTCTCTTCACGTTCGCTTTGTGAGAGGGCTTTAAGATCAATTTTCGAACTTTCTAGCTTAAACACATCTAGCTGAGCCCATTTAATCTTGAGTGCAAATGTGAAAAGTAGCTCGAAGCTGATTTGTCTCTCTAGTATTATTCTTACAACGCCCAAAGCCGCACGACGCAACGCAAACGGGTCCTTACTCCCGGTCGGTTTCTCATCAATCGCCCAGAAGCCGACGAGCGTATCGATTTTGTCAGCGAGTGCCACAGCCACCGCAATCGGCTCGGTCGGAACGGCATCGCTTGGCCCTTGCGGCTTGTAATGTTCTTCAATCGCGACGGCGATTTTGGTGTCGCCGCCTTCCGCCTCGTACATCCAACGCCCAACCTTGCCTTGCAGGCTGGTCATTTCGATCACGGTTTGGGTGACGAGATCGCATTTGGACAGGCGCGCGGCTTTTTCTGCCAAGATTGGGTTCGCCCCGACATGTGGCGCGATTTCTTTGGCGAGCGCCGCAACGCGCTCCGCTTTATCGTAAATGGAACCGAGTTTTTTGTGGAAGACGACCTCTTTCAGATCATCATAGAAGTCCTGCAGTTTCCGCTTCCGATCTTCCTGCTGGAAGAACCGTGCATCCGCCAGACGGGCGCTGATCACCTTGGCGTTCCCGGCCTTGATGGTTTCGCCCTGATCCGCCGTTTCCAGATTGCCAACAATCACAAAATGCGGGGCGAGTTTTCCGTCTTTGCCGCGCACCGTAAACGTCTTCTGATGGCTTTTCAGCGTTAGGCGGATGACCTCTTCCGGCAGTTCCAGAAATTCCGGTGCCATATCGCCGAGCAGAGCGACCGGCCATTCGACAAGGCCTGCGACCTCGTCGAGAAGACCCACATCCTCAACCAGTTCCAGCCCTGCCTCGGCGCAGACGGCTTGAGCTTGCTCTAGAACACGGGCTTTGCGTGCATCCCGATCGATCATGACATGACCGTCGCCTGTCAAAGCGGACGTATAATCTGCGAGCGATGACACAGAAAATGGCCCCGGTCCCATTTGACGGTGACCATGGACCTGATCGTCGGACGCGATCCCGCCGACCTCGATCCCGGCCAAGCTCTGCCCATCCAGCAAAACCGTCAGACCGCGCAGCGGACGCACCCAGCGGAAATCGCTGTCGCCAGACTTCATGCTTTTCGGCCACGGGAAATCATACATCAAGGCAGGGATTTCTTCGCGGAGGATATCTGCCGTGTCGCGACCCGATTTCTGGATCACAGCGACGTAGAATTCGCCCTTCTTATCCGAACGAATCTCGGCTTCGCTGATGTCGCTAATCCCCGCACCGCGCATGAAGCCTTCCAGCGCACGCTCTGGCGCGCCAAGGCGTGGACCTTTGCGTTCCTCTGAGACATCGGGAGAGCGGGTCTCGACTTCCGTCACATAAGTCAGGCGACGCGGACCCGTCATGACGGAACTGTTCGAAGGCGTCAGACCCGCCTCAGACAGCGCCTTATCCATCAAGCGAACAAGATCGTCGCCCGCCCGCACCTGCATCCGTGCCGGAATTTCTTCCGAGAAGATTTCAAAAAGAAGCTCGGCCATCAGGGGCAGCTCCCCATAATATCAAGGGTGACGTCCGTCGGCTGATCATCCCG
>JBCBGR010000251.1:0-4273 GCA_038526555.1 Pseudomonadota bacterium | reverse complement strand
ATCGCAAGACAGCCCGCGAGGCTGGCGTCAATCATATTCAGAGCTCTATTGATCATGTTGTGCGCGATGATGACAAAATCACTGCGATCACACTCAAAGACGGAAGACAGTTATCCGGTGGTGTCTTTATTGACATGACCGGGTCACAGGCATTGCTGCGGCGAGATCCAGCATCTCCGAAAGGCGCGTCCATGACTTACTCCGCCAAAAATCAGGCCAGCACTGATCTCGGCCCTGCCATCAGAACTCTTCAGGCTTACTCAGACGGTTGGTCATCCTCCGTTCGCGTGCGCGGTCAATCTATCGGCTTACAGGTTAGGTTAGACGCAAACATTCGCAACGATAAGGACATGTTTTCGTTTCAAACGGGCGGCCGTGATAAGTCATGGATCGGCAATTGCCTTGCGTTGGGCCTTACAGCTCATCAAATCCTGCCCTTGACCCTCACGCCTATCAAACTGCTTCTCAAAGATATTCAAAGGCTTTTAAACCTCATTCCTGTGTCAGATCAGATGGATATTGAAGCGCGTGAATATAACCGATCCTGCGCTGAGGACCGGCTTCATGCATCCCTGTTTGATGATGCGCACTATGTTGGCGTCGATCATCCTAAAACAAACTTTTGGGAGAAGATGATCCCGGATCAAATTCACCCAAAACTGGATCGTAAAATCAAGAGCTTCGAAGCGCGCGGGTATCACGTCGCCTATGATCATGAAGCCTTTGATGATGTGGACTGGGCTATACTGCATGAAGGTTTGGGTCGCATGCCTAAAACAGCAGACGCTCTGACACGGGCGCTCGATTTGTCGAAACAGGAGCGAAGACTGGTACAGATGCGCGGAACCATCGCAGCCATTGTTCGCAAAATGCCACCGCATTCGCTCTATATGTCAAAGTTCTTGGATTACCTAGAAAGGAAGCAGGGTCTGAATGGCTAAGCCCCCTTTAAAACATCTCGTCATCGTCGGCGGCGGCTCAGCCGGGTGGATGACGGCCGCCGCCTTATCCTGCTTACTGGGTGATCGCGGCACGCGCATCACGCTGGTTGAATCCGAGCAGATTGGAACCGTCGGCGTCGGTGAAGCGACTATTCCAGACATCATCAACTTCAACCATATGCTTGGCATCCGGGAGGCTGAATTCATGGCCGCGACCGATGCGACCTTTAAAGTCGGCATTGAGTTCAGGAATTGGGGTCAGAAAGGTGAGAGTTATTTCCATCCTTTTGGAGAACTCGGAGTCGATATGCAGGGGATCGATTTCCACCAATATTGGCTGCAAGACACGCAGAACGGATCAAACAATCCAATCGAGGATTACAGTCTCTGTGCAGCGGCGGCCAAAGCCAACGCCTTTACCCATCCGAACCCAGATCCAAAATCCGTCACCTCTCACATGCGTTATGCCTACCATTTTGACGCCACAAAATACGCCGCCTTTCTGCGCCAATTCGCTGAAGCGCGGGGTGTAAAGCGTATTGAAGGCAAGGTCTCTGATGTCGGAACGGATAGTGAGACGGGTCATATTCGCAGCCTTACCCTTGAATCCGGTCCGATGGTCGAAGGCGATTTCTACTTTGACTGCACAGGCTTCCGCGCCCTTTTAATGCGGCAAACCCTTGGCGTTAATGTCCAGGATTGGAGCCATTGGCTACCGTGCAACTCAGCCCAGACAGTGGCTTCCCAGCATGCGGGCGCGTTAAAACCCTATACGATCTCAACCGCCCATGAAGCCGGCTGGCAGTGGCGAATTCCGACTCAAGCCAGAACCGGTAATGGACATATTTACAGCACTGACTATATCAGCGACGAGAAAGCCTTCGAGACTTTGATGGCAGGCTTGGACGGCGAACCTCTGACTGACCCTCGCACCATTCGTTTCAAGACAGGATGTCTGGAAAAGTTCTGGGAGAAGAACTGTATTGGGATTGGTTTGTCTTCAGGCTTCCTCGAGCCTCTCGAGTCGACCTCGATTTATCTCATTCAAATGGGCATCAGTAAGTTCATCACGCTCTTCCCGAAAGCGGATGCGCCGCGCGTCATTGTCGACGAATATAATCGACAAATGCAGCAAGAGTTTGAGCAAGTTCGCGATTTTATTATCCTGCATTATAAGGCCACACAACGCGACGACACGCCGTTCTGGCGCTACTGCCGTGATATGGGAGTTCCCGAAAGCCTCGCCCATAAAATGGAGCTTTTCCAAGCTGCAGGCCGTATCTTTCGATATGAGGATGAGCTTTTTTCAAAGCCAAGTTGGGTGGCTGTTATGGTGGGGCAAAATATCATGCCTGAAGCGGTAGACCCCATCGTTGGTTCACTCCCAGCAGAACAAATCCGGCATAGTCTTCAAAGCATGAGAAACGCGATGCAAAAGGCCTCACAAGCCATGCCATCGCATTCTGATTATCTGGCCCGATATTGTAAAGCGACACCCGCGTAAGCCGAACTATGACCACTCTTCCGGATACGAATATTCGCAAAATTATTATCGTTGGTGGCGGTACGGCGGGCTGGATGGTGGCTGCAGCTCTGGGTCGTCTCATTGGACATAGTGGCGTTCAGATCAAACTGATCGAGTCTGAAGCCATTGGAACAGTCGGTGTTGGCGAAGCGACGATCCCGCATATTCTTTATTTTAATCAGCTGCTCGGCCTGCAGGAAGATGATTTCGTCCGAAAAACCAATGCGACCTTCAAACTCGGTATCCGATTTAAGGATTGGGGCCATCTCGGCGAGAATTACATTCACTCCTTCGGCCCGTACGGGGTCAATATGGAAGGGCTGGAGTTTCATCATTTTTGGCTACGCCATGCGCGTTCTGGTCAAAACCCACCGATTGACGATTATAATCTTCAAATCCTGGCCGCTGAGGCCGGAAAGTTTCAACGTCCCATTAATCTGAGGAAATCACCGCTCAGCACGATTACTTATGCGTTCCAGTTTGATGCCTTTCTCTATGCGCGCTTCATGCGTCAATTCGCAGAAGAAAGAGGCGTACAGCGCATTGAAGGGCGCATTAATGCCTCCAGTCTTCACCCGGAAACAGGCCATGTTGAGAGCGTAACACTCGAAGATGGTCAGACGCACGACGCCGATCTATTCATTGATTGTTCCGGCTTTCGCGGCCTCCTCATCGAGCAAGCGCTTAAAACAGGCTATGATGACTGGTCAGCAATGTTGCCATGTAACCGCGCCGTCGCTCAGGCCAGCACACGCATGGAGGAACCGACCCCATTTACGACGGCGACGGCCAAAGCGGCAGGCTGGCAGTGGGAAATTCCACTTCAATCACGCACCGGCAACGGCCATGTCTATTGCAGCGATTATATGTCCGATGAAGACGCGCTGAAGACTTTGCATAACGGTATGGTAGGCGATCCGCAGGGCGAACCAAATTTCCTGCGGTTTACGACTGGCACACGCAGGAACACCTGGAACAAGAATGTTATCGCGCTCGGTCTGTCAGCAGGCTTTCTTGAGCCGCTCGAATCCACATCTATCCATCTGATCCAGACCGCGATTGCGCGATTAATGGCCAATTTTCCGGATAAGTCGTTCAGTCCGGCCCTGCGCGATCATTATAATCGGCAGACGCGCGCGGAATATGAACAAGTTCGAGACTTCCTGATCCTGCATTATTGCGTGACCCGTCGGGATGATAGTCCGTTCTGGAATTATTGCCGGACCATGCCGCTCCCGGAGACGCTAAAAGCCCGGATTGACCTCTACAACGAAACAGCGAAGGTCTTTCGTCACGACAATGAAATTTTCGGTGAGATGAGCTGGTTTGCGGTCATGCATGGGCAAGGCCTGACACCCCGCAATTACCATCCATTGGCAAATGTTATGCCTGATACCGAGCTGGATCAGCGCATGTCGCAAATCCACCACACATGGCAAAAATGCCTAGAATCGATGCCTTCACATCAGGACTTCATCGAGCAGAATTGCAAGGCCAATCTCTAATTTTATTTAAATGACCGGCCAAAGAAAAAGGGCCTGAAGGGCCCTTTTTTAATATTTGAAATATCGGTCTCAGCTCTAGAACTGATAGAGAAGACCGAAGCGAATGCGTCTGTCGCCAATAAAGCTTGTCCGACCAAATCGTTGACCTGTGGCATCGATCTGCTGCTCAGCATTAGCTCGTGTATCCAAGATATTCGCGACCTGAACACGGAATTGTAGGTTGTCGTTGACATCATATTTGATCGACCCATCGAGATAACCGCGATCAAGCTGGTAGATGGGGTTACCCGTCACGAAGTCGC
>JBCBGR010000250.1:0-4273 GCA_038526555.1 Pseudomonadota bacterium | reverse complement strand
TGGTGGCTTCGCCCACGCCGACTGTCCCAATGACTTCGGATTCGATTAGATCAATTTTCACAGTCCGGCCGACCGCATTAGCCAACGCCGCCGCCGTCATCCAGCCGGCTGAACCGCCGCCGACAATCACGATTTTAGAAAGTGGAGCTGCCATTCGGTCCTCAGTGAATGCAAATTATTGCATCGTCAAGATACGGTATTACAAGGATTTTACGCCCCAAGCCTTCCCCTGAACGCAAATTTCTGTAAAAAGATTTCTATAACAATATCAGGGGAAGATATCATGTCCATGCGCGCAACTGTCCTGCTGACGTCCACGGCCTTAATTCTGGCTGCCTGTGCAGCTGAAACACCGACACAATCCGTGCAAGCTGAAACTGTTCAAGAAGCAGCCTCTGCCGCGGCTGAAACAGTCGTCCAGCCTGCTGAAGTCCTAGAGACGTTTGAGCAAGCCTCCGTCGCCAGCCCCGATGGAGAAATTGAATTCCTCATGCGCGCTGAGAATGGTCAACTCCGCTATTCCGTCGATTTTCAAGGTGAAGAGACGATCGGTACATCGCGCTTGGGTCTACGCTTTGCGGAGACGTTCGGGCTGGACGAGAATCTCGAAATCATCGGCCTCTCAGAAGCGAGTTCCGACTCTACCTGGGAGCAGCCGTGGGGCGAACGCCGCATTGTCCGCGATCATCATAATGAGCTCCTTATCGAGGCCCGCCGGGTCGAGCCAGACATTCGCTTCAACATCCGCGTGCGTATGTTCAATGACGGCCTTGGCTTCCGATATGAAATTCCAGCGCAAGCCAACTTACCTGCGACTGTCTCCGTCATGGATGAACTGACCGAGTTTAATGTCGGCCGCGAGACGGAGAGTTGGTGGATCCCATCGCGCATGTATAATCGCTACGAATATCTTTATCAGAACACGCCCGTCGACGACATTCAGATGGTCCACACACCCGCGACCTTCCTGACAGATAACGGTACGCATTTCTCCATCCACGAAGCGGCACTGGTCAACTATTCCGGCATGAGCTTAGAGCAGGAACGCGAAGGTATTTTGGAAGCCAGCCTCGCCCCTCGCAGCGATGGCAAGAAGGTCGTTACGACAACGCCGCTGACAACCCCTTGGCGGACAATCCAGCTGGGCGACGAGGCGGTTGATCTGATCAATTCAGACCTGATTCTGAACTTGAACGAGCCGAACGCGCTCGGCGACACCTCCTATTTCGAACCCGGCAAATATGCGGGCATTTGGTGGGATCAGCATATTCGTAACGGCACATGGGGTCAGAAACAGCGCGATATTGAAGGACTGCATGCAGCCACGACAGAACGCACGAAGGAGTATCTCGACTTCGCCGCTGAGAATGGCTTCGTTGGCGTGCTGGTCGAGGGCTGGAACATTGGCTGGGATGATGACTGGTACAATAATGGCGACGTTTTCTCCTTCACCGAGACCTATGATGATTTCGATATTGAAGAAGTGGCTCGCTACGCGGAAGAAGTTGGCACGCGCCTGATCGGCCACCACGAAACGTCCGGTAACATCACGAATTATGAAAACCAGCTGGAAGACGCGTTAGACCTTTACCAAGCCAGCGGCGTTCGCGTGATCAAATCCGGATACGTCGCCGATGACGGCAATATCAAGCGCATTGATGAAAACGGCGTGCCACGCTATGAATATCACGACAGTCAGTGGCAAGTGGATCATCACATGCACGTTGTGAAACGCGCCCACGAACATGAGATCGCCATGAACCCGCATGAGCCGGTCAAGGATACGGGCTTGCGTCGGACCTATCCGAATTGGGTCACGCGCGAAGGCGCACGCGGCCAGGAATTCAACGCTTGGGGCGTTCCGCCAAACGGCCCGGATCATGTCACTGATCTTATCTACACCCGCATGCTGTCAGGTCCGATGGATTACACCGCCGGTGCCTTCAACCTACGGCCCAGCGAACTCCCGCCTGTCCGCGAGGACTTCCCGCGTCATGATGTGCGTTCGCGGATTGAGCACACGCTTGCCAAAGAGCTTGCGCTCTATGTCACGATCTATTCGCCCGTACAGATGGTCGTCGATAGCCCCGAAGAATATGCGAAACGCCCCGATGCGTTCCAGTTCATCAAGGACGTGCCGACCGATTGGGAAGAGAGCATCGCCCTGCAAGGCGAAGTGGCTGACTATGCCGTCATTGCGCGCAAGGACCGGAATAGCAAAGACTGGTATCTGGGCGCTGTGACCAACTCGGATGCGCGGACGGTCGAAGTCGACCTGACTTTCTTGGATGGCGGAACCTATGAGGCGCAAATCTACCGCGATGGGCCCGACGCCGATTATGAAGATGATCCCTACAGCATCCGGATCGAAAGCCGTGAGGTGACGTCAGAGGACAGCCTAATCCTCCCACTCGCGCGCAGCGGTGGGGCAGCCATTCGGTTTAGAACTATTTCGGAACAAGAGTAGACGATGACCCGTCAGGTTGAGTTCTTCTTCGATCTCTCCTCGCCTTGGACCTATCTCGCCTTTCATAATATCCGCCCTATGGCCCAAGAGGTCGGTTTTGAGATCATCTGGAAACCCTTTTTAGTGGGCGGCATTCATAACCAAGTGAACGCCGCTTACCCAGAAGCCCGGGCGAGAGATTACGCCACGCCGAAGTGGAAACAGTTCTACCAAAGTCTGCTCGATTGGGCGGACTGGACGGGCATGCCCATGAATTTTCCGGGGCCGCATTTCCCACTGCGCTCTGTCAACGCCATGCGATTCTGTTGTGCGCTTGAAGCCCGTCAGTCAGACCTTCACGACTATATGGTCGCAAGTTTTGACGCTTATTATGATCGTAAAGAAAATCTCGATGATCCAAATATCTTGGTCCAAATCGCGGATAGCTTGGGTTTTGACGGGGGCACTTTGAAACTTGAATCAGAAAGCGCGGACTGCAAAGCTCACCTGCGTGCGAACACAGACGAGGCCATTGAAAGAGGGGCCTTCGGCTCACCGTCAATCTTTGTGCCTTTCAAAGGTGGTGAAAGGCTTTATTTTGGCAATGATCAGCTCCCCCTCGTTAAATGGGCCTTAGAACAATGAATAAATTTATCTCATACTGTCTGACACCCGCTTCTATGCTTATCCTCTCAGTGGGCTGCGCGACTGCGCAAGACACGCCTCCCCCTGAAACGCAGACCGAATTTTCGGTTGATGCCAACTCTGTTGCTGGACTGTTTCAAGGCGTCACAGGCACGGTTGAGCGGGTGGATATTCCTGCGGAAGGAATTCTGCCGCGCATTGTCGATGTCTGGCTGCCGCCCTCTTATTCGGAAGGCTCAGAGGCGCGCTACCCTGTGCTCTACATGCATGACGGGCAGAATCTGTTTGACCCTGCAACATCCTATATTGGCTGGGACTGGGGCATTGATGAAGCCCTGACAAAGCTCGGCCAAGAGGTGATTGTCGTCGGCATCCACAATATTCCAGCGGTTCGCATCTTCGATTACTTCCCGGAGAAAGCGAAAGAGACGCATGGCGATATCCTGCGAAAGCATTTTCCAGACGTTGATTTTGAAACACTGACAGCAGACGAATATCTGACCTACCTCGTGGAAGCGGTGAAACCCGCCATCGATGCACAGTACCGCACCAAACCCGAGCGGGAACACACCACGATTATGGGCTCCTCAATGGGCGGGCTGATCTCGCTTTATGCCATTAGTGAATATCCGGACGTCTACGGCGCGGCGGGTATGGTTTCAACGCACTGGCCGATTGCGGATGGTGTCCTCGTCGATTTCTTCGCAGACCGCCTGCCAGACCCTGACACGCATCGCCTCTATTTTGACTTCGGTACCAATACGCTCGACTGGAACTATGAAGCGTATCAGGACGCGATGGACGTTCACATCGAAGCGGCTGGCTATGAGCGCGGTGTCAATTGGACGACGCGGAAGTTTGATGGCCATGACCATTCGGAACGGTCTTGGCGCAGCCGGGTCGATATACCGCTCCGTTTCTTGCTGGACGGAGACAATGTGGATGGCGGCGAACGCCGATAGACAGACCGACAAGTGAGGAAATAATGATTACAAGACTGATCGCTACGACCACTGCCCTCGTCCTTACGGCTTGCGAGACGGCGCCTCAAACTGTGAAGCCTGAAGGGACGTCATACGACGTCTACTTTCTTGGCGGTCAATCTAACATGGATGGCTTTGGCTATAATGATCAGCTTCCGGACGCGCTGAACCAAACTCAAGAAGGCGTCTATATTTATGC
>JBCBGR010000249.1:0-4280 GCA_038526555.1 Pseudomonadota bacterium | reverse complement strand
TGCGTCTGGACCTGATGCCGAGACCGATGAGCAAGGCAGGCAGTCCAATAAAGAACAGCCAGGACAGCCAGTTAACAACGTCTGGGGTCTCTTCCACGACCTCCACATCAGCTTCAACCGCCAGGTCGATCCGCGTGTAATTCCAGTCAATGATTTCATCGATGGAGACCATATCAGCTTCGAAGCTCTGACTGGGGATATGATCCTGTTTGGAAATCCAGCGATAATCTTCGATCAGCGTGTTACCTTGCACCTCATCGCGTTTTTCAAACCGAAATCCGTATGTGTCATAGGTCTGATTTTGGGCGACAAACCTGTAATTATCATCGCCGATGTAATGTCGAATTTGACGGACCCGCTCCGGGTGATCAATCGCGAAGGGGGCCTCACGCTTGCCGCCTTCAAAGGCAGGCATCGCCGCCAATATCTGAAACGCCCGTGTGCTCAGTTCCTCGCGTTCACCCGTGCCATAGCCAGGTAATCGATAGCTGAAATTCAGACGGGTCATCGCCCGCTCTTCATCGACCATCCATGTCATCTGATCGGCCGTTTCGAGTGTTGGATAAATATCTCTGAGGTAGCGATCAAACGTGTCCTCAACCGCGTCAACACCGTCACTCGCAATCCAGGCCAAGGTGGCATCGGCATCCGCACCATATTCTTCAAAAACGAGTGTGTAGAGAATGGCTGAGGGATCAGAAACAAGGTCGAACGTCTCTGAAACGACTTCGCGATAATCATAATCTGACCGAGGCAATTCGGTGACCGTCGAGGCCCCATCGATCAGCCGCAGACCATATTCAATGTCCCCCTTCTCCATCGTATCAAGCGTTCCAATCTGTGGGTCGCGCGTCGCGTCCAGCGGATAGAGTGTGCCGTCAATCTCGGCCAAAACCTTGATATGGTCAAAGGCATAAGGATGCGGAAGACCCTGAAATTCGCCGCCGCGTTCTTCCATATGAACCAGCAATGGATCCGCTTTGACACCCAGCTCATCCAGCAGGGTCAGCAAAAGTAGTGTAACGTCTTTGCAGTCTCCAAAACGCCGCAAGAGCACGCGAGATGGCTGCCTTGGGATGAACCCGCTTTCTCCTAACTCCAACCCGACATAGCGTATATTGGTCTGGACCCAGTCAAGCGCCGCGCGGGTTCGGGCCCTCGGCGTATCATGCTCAGCCGCGATCTCCGCTACAATGCTCGCCACCGCGTCCCGTGCTGACTGGTCTATGTCATAATAGCCTTGGAAACTGTTGCCCACTTCGGCCCAGCTTTCAAAGTTCGATATTTCATAAGTGGGGTGAAGATAGGCCCAAGGCGGCGCATCATCATCGCGATCTGCTTCCTGCGGGTCAGGCGCATCCCATTGATGGACCCGCCAGCCGTCTGATACGCTAATGGCGGGTTCGGGCGGATCATTAATCGTTTTCGTATGGATCTGTATGTCTTCGTCGATGAGGATACGAATAAACCGGCGCTTGAGCTCATAGTTGGTGGCAAAAGCACGGCGCACCAGAAAGCCTTCACCCAGCGCCGTGTTACGACCCTTGCGAGAATATTGAACGGACAGGCGGTCCCCAACGCGCAAATCCAAAATAGGCATTGAGAAGGTCAGCCGGCCATTGAAGATCATCTGGTCGCGATCTGTTTCTGTTCGAAACACCATCGCTTCCGTAAAGTCGATCGCGTCAATGGTCTGCCCATCACGAATGATCGACACATCGTGAAGTTCCAAGACCTCATAGGACGGATCGAAACTGATGGAGATCGTCCCATTCTCCTCAATGCCAGCCGCACTCAGCAGATCGACAACGTAGCGATAGGTCATTTCTTCGCGGGTCTGGTCCAGACGCTTTTGATAATCTGTCAGCGGCCAGACGACTTCCCGGTCCTGATAACTCTCCACATCGAAATCTGGGATGCTGACGGGGACAACCCAATCCGGGACGTCTGTGACTTGAATATAATCAGCAACATCTTGAGACACCGCCCAGCCCGCTGAGAGCCACAGAAACAAGCCCGTGACCGCAAGACGAAATTTGAGGTGTATCCGCACTGTAAGCCCTCCACGCTTAGCGCTAGCTAACGCAGGAATGACTGGCAATGATGATATTATAACGCTGAGGTAGCAAATGTTAGAGAACGGAGATTAATCACTGAGTGAACTCAAAGGTGGCCGCTTCGGTTGTCGCCTCCTCGCCTATGAGGCATGTGCCAACAATGAGCTTTGATGCGATCAGTCTCGATTTTGCACTGACATTTCTGGATCGGATCGGTGTGCTCGTCTTTGCGGTGTCCGGCGGTATCGTCGCTGTGCGCAGCAAGATGGACCCGCTCGGCGTGCTTGTCCTCTCCTTCTTGCCCGCGCTCGGCGGCGGAACGCTGCGTGACCTCATACTCGACGCACCTGTCTTCTGGCTCACAGATACGACCGCGCTGCTGATGGTGTTAGGCGGCGCAATCCTGGCTTGGCTGTTCACGACGCGTCTGGATGGGTTCAAACCCATTCAATGGGCCGATGCGATTGGCTTGGCATTGTTTGCAGTGGCGGGGGCGGCGAAAGCCATTGACCTCGGCCATTCCATCACCATTGCGGTGATTATGGGCGGCGTGACCGCCTCCGCTGGCGGACTTCTGCGTGATGTTGTGGCGAACCGAGAACCCCTCTTGCTCAAGCAGGATATTTACGCAACGGCGGCCTTACTCGGCGGGTTAGGCTATGCGCTGTCCCATCAAGCCGGACTATCGTTCGAGGTCTCCACACTGATCGGCTTTTCCCTGGCCCTCGCGCTCCGAGCCTGTGCCATTCGTTTCGGGTGGTCACTCCCAACAGCGAAATAGCGCTCGAGCACCAAGCAACAGATTTTCGGGAACGTCACACATGCGTTCCCTATGAAAAGAAGTGTTCCGTCATCAACGTCTCGCCTATGGGGATCGAATGACACAGCCTTCCCCGATTCAACAGGCCACGCTCTACCACTATCCGCTCTCGCGCTCTGTGCGTGTGCGGATGCTATTGCTCGAACTCGGCGTTCCGCATGAGCTTGTCCGCGTCGACGTCCTGCGCGGTGAAGCGATGCATCCCGACTATTTGAAGAAAAACCCGAACCATGCGGTTCCGGTCCTTCACCTCGTTTACGCCGACGGACGCGAACAAACCATGTTTGAAAGCGGGGCAATGATCTTGCATCTGGCTGATCTCTTTCCAGACGCAGGCTTAGCCCCGTCCCTTGAGGACCCTGTGAAACGTGCAGATTACCTCCAAATGATCGCCTTTAACGCGTCGCATCTCGATACAATTCTCTGGAACATAAGGCTGCACCGCGATCTCTTTCCCAAGAGCGTCGCGAGCCCCGGCACGGTTCAGTTCAACCTAGATAAGCTCAACAACGAAGTTGTGCCGCAGCTGGAAGCACGCCTGTCTCAACATGAGTGGATTTGTGGTGACGATTTTACGGCGGCTGATTGTATCATGGCCCAAAATGTCGGCTGGATGCGCTCTTACGGCGTCGGAAAAGAAGGACCGGTTCGAGATTACGCCAAACGGATGCAAGCAAGACCCAGCTGGCGGGAAGCCTACTCTGACGCGAGAGAGTTTGAACAATGAGTCAGTTTGATTTCGGCGCTATTGGCTATGGCTGCATGTATCTGACAAGCGACGAACGCTCCGAGTCAGATCGCCTCATTCGGACCGCGCTAGACCATGGCATGCGCCTTATCGATACGGCGGATATTTACGGCTACGGTACGGATGCGGGCTTTGGCGCAGCCGAAGAAAGACTCGGCGAAATTCTCAGCGCTGATCCCTCGCTACGGGACCGTATGATCCTGGCAACCAAAGGCGGGATTACGCCGCCTCGCCCCTATGACAGTAGCCGCGACTATCTCATGTCCGCGCTCGAAACCTCACTCCAGCGATTGCGCGTTGAGACGATCGATCTTTACCAGATTCACCGCCCAGACCTGATGATTCCTATGTCCGACTTGGCTGAAACGCTCCAGATCATGATCGATAGCGGAAAGGTTCAAGCGATCGGCGTGAGCAATTTTACAGCCGGCCAGATGCGGGCCCTGTCCGCCCACCTCAAAACGCCATTACGCACAATTCAGCCGGAATTTTCTGTCCTGAATCAGAGCGCTCTGACGGATGGCGTCTTGGATTATTCCGAAGAAATCAGCGCCGATGTTCTGGCATGGTCACCGCTGGCTAGTGGGCGCATCTTCACCGAAAACGGACCTGTTCAGGCGACGCTTGCGCGTATTGCGGCTGATACAGGGCGAAC
>JBCBGR010000248.1:0-4281 GCA_038526555.1 Pseudomonadota bacterium | reverse complement strand
TCATCATATTGTGCGGGTGTGATGACAATATCCTCATAGCCCTCAACAATGGTGATCGTTTCCGTAATCGTTTCAAAGCGACGGCGAGAACTGTCACTGTTCCGCCCAAAACAAAAGATGTGACACGGCGGATTATTGCCGAACCAGCAACCGTGGAGGAGCGAGTCGTACCCGCTCCACGTCCCAGGATGCGCCGGGTGCAAGTTGAACCTGAAACAGCTATAATTCGTAACGGTAAAGGTGAAATTATCGCACAATTCACCGACATGGAAGAACTTGCTGATTACATAAATTCTACGAATTCAATTGACCCGTGAGTTTTCAAGCTAATCCGTTCAGAGGATCGCAGCCTTCCGAATTTCGGCAGGGAGAGGGCATAAGCCTCACCGATAGTTTCGATGTACATGCCTGTCTCTGATTGCAGACCTTAAGCCTTTGCGCCGGCTTTCGCAGCACGCTCCACCATCGGAGCGAGTATAAGCGTCACAAATAAAACATCAGCAATCGTTGCATGAGTTATGCCTTATGACGTGATGGTCGATCGAGACAAGACTTGGACAGCGAGAGGGTGTTTTGGAACTCTCATGTAAACACATTAGGACGTCCATGGTGTCTCGCTATCAAGTCCGTAGAGGCTTTACCTTTAACTTCGTATCATTCGGGCACCGCGAAAATATGCGCGATCATGTGCGTGCCTTCAAAAACGGCAGTGTCCTCGACGTTAATTCCGTCCTCAATAAACACGAAGTCAAGAACACGGTCATTGTCGACATCGGTATGAAGCATGACCAAGAACTTGCGACCTGCATCTGCCGGCGTATCCAGCCTGACAGTCACATCGTGGTTTGTTCTTGCATTCAAATAAGTGAAACCGGATACAACGTCCCCATTGGGGCGACCATCCATGACTGGATGGAGGACAATGAATCCTGGTTTTTCGATTGTGACCTTCGGAAAGTTTAATGCCACGGAATCGCCGCGAAAGGTTGAGACGGTCCCACTGTCAATGCGGACTTCGGAAAAATGCGTCACGCTTTCAGCGCGGGTAAGCCCTTCCATTTGGATGGAGTTGGCTTTGCCATTACCCATCGTAATCTGCGGAGTTGTTGCTGTGTCTTGTGCCATGGCAGATACAGATGAAACAAAGGAAATCGATATCAGTGACACTGCGAGTTTAGATAACATAGCTTGGCTCCATAAGTGCGCTTGACGCTACCACTATTGGATTTTTTCTATTTTGTAGAGTCTACCTTTCTAGTTTGGCCTGCTTCACGTTTTGGAAGGTTTACAGATAGGTTGGTGGAAAACTGCGTGTAGTGCAGCATATGATGGGCGCAAATAAGTTGGAATAGTCCGTTTTGGGGTGCACCTGGGCGATGCTAAATCCCCAAATTCTCCGGCACATTAAAGCCCCGTCGGACACACGCTGCCAGCACCGTGTTCCTCAGAAGGCACGCAATCGTCATCGGGCCGACGCCGCCAGGGACGGGCGTGATCGCGCCAGCGACAGATTGTGCCTCCTCAAAATCCACATCGCCGACAAGCCGTGATCCAGACTTTCGGCTCGCATCCTTAATCCGGTTGATCCCGACATCAATCACGCAAGCTCCTGCCTTGATCCAATCGGCTTTGATCATGCTGGGGCGACCGACTGCTGGGACCAGAATATCGGCACCACGACAAACGGCCTGTAAATTGTCCGTGCGGGAATGGGCGATGGTGACCGTGCAATTCTGTTCGAGGAAGAGAAGGGCGGCGGGTTTGCCGACCAGAATGGACCGCCCGACGATAACGCAGTGTTTCCCGGATAAGTCGCCGAGCGTCTCTTTCGCCAGGATGACACAGCCTGTCGGCGTACAGGGGCGCAGGCCCGGTTTTCCAAGAACCAGACGACCTGCATTCGTTTCAGTAAGGCCGTCGACGTCCTTGCTCGGATCAATTTCCTCAATGACGCGATCAGAATCGATATGATCGGGCAGGGGGAGTTGAACGAGAATACCGTCCACGTCAGGGTCTTCATTTAGCGCGCTAACTGTTTCAATCACAGCGTCTTCGCTTGTGGTTGCGGGCAGGCGTTTTTCAATACTGCGCATCCCGGTTTGCAGCGTGAACTTCACCTTGCTGCCGACATAGACCTGACTGGCCGGGTCGTCACCGACCAGAACGACGGCGAGTGTTGGTGCTTCCGGAAGGGTTTTGACGGCTTGCGCGACAGTCTCCCGCAACCGGGCTGCCACCTGTTTTCCGTCAATGCGATTGCCGATCATGCCAAAACCTTAATTGGACAGGACGGCGCCAAGCCGTCAGATGTTGGGAGCCCTATAGCCAATTGCGGTAAGGGAAGTGAAGCTGGCAGTGGGGGATCATGTGGATACTCAGCCCATGTGATGACCCGCACGATCTGGACAGGCTGCGATCAGCGCGGCAAACAGAACGAACTGTCGTAAATGGGTCGCAAAGTGTCGCTAAGCGGCGGACTTTACGAGCTTTCAGGCCAATATCTACGGTCTTGAAAAGGGGATTTTGAAACGATCAATGGCGAACCCCGTCGCAACATTGCTGCGAGCCCCCACGTCCGCCATGCTGTGGGTGCGTCGTGTATGCTTGGCGCTGGTCGCCATGGTGGCTGTCTATCTAGCGGTTCGCTTAATCCTCGCGCTCGCAGCGCCGAATAGTTTGTGGGAGCCGACGCTGGTGGCGGGGCCTTCGCAAGCGACGACGGCGTCTGCCAGAGTCTATGATTTTAGCTACAATCCGTTTGAAGTCGGTGATGATGCGGTTGAACCCATTATTGAGGCGACACCCGGGACAGATGCGCCAGAGACGACGCTTAATCTTACACTTGTCGGGCAAAGATCGGGGGAGAATGGCACAGCCTTTATCCGCACGCCCGACAATCAGGACAAGAATTATTACGTCGATGACGAAGTTATGCCCGGCGTGGTCTTGGAAGGCGTGTTTCCAGGCTACGTGCTGATCCGCGTGAATGGTCAGACCCAAAGACTGACCATGGAAGACGGTGCGTCAGTCAGTGCGCGCGGTCAATCAGCTCCGGCGCGGTCATCGCTCCAAACGATCCGCAGCGCAGACGCGCAAACATTTCTTTCTCAGGCGCGTTTGACGCTGTTTAATGATGAGCTCGGCAATCGTGTCGGCGTGCAGATCGAGCCACGCACGCCCGCCTTCAATCTGGCAGATTACGGCTTGCAGCAGGGCGATGTGATCACCCGCTTTGCTGGGCAAAATTTACAACGTGGCAATCTCGATATCACGGCGCTGCGCCGTGTTGCTGCTAGTGGCCGTCCGATCGATGTTGAATTGATCAGAGAGGGCAAACCCATGACGATTACAATCGGAACCGGTTCATGACGCTTTTTCGTTCTCTCTTGCTGACCGCTGCATTGTGCGCGAGCAGTCTGACTCCGGCCTTTGCCGCCGATGATCATATTATCAGCCTCCAGCGCGCCGATATTCGTGACTTCATCGATGATGTCGCCGTCGTGACGGGGCAGACATTTCTGGTCGATCCACGCGTTGAAGGTCAGGTGACGATCAGCAGCGAGCAAACGCTGAATGACCGCGAAGTCTTTGCCGTCTTCCGCGAGGTGCTCCGCGTTCACGGCTATACGCTGATCCGCACGCCGGGTGGGGAATATCGCGTGACGCTTCTGCAAGGCAGCGCGCAGGATGCGCCGCTGACAACGGCCAATGGTTTTGCGGGGCAGATGGCGACCGCCATTATCAAGCTGAACGATGCCGATGCGGCTGAAGCCGCCCGCTTGATTAAGCCTGTGATGCACAGCCAAGGGCAAGTGACGGCGAATCCCAATGGCCGCGTCTTGGTCGTGACGGATTTCCCAGAGAATTTGCGTAAAGCCCGTGAGATTGCGGCGGCGATGGAAGTCTCCAATGTCGCGCGTGAAACCATTGGCCGTTGTCAGCGGCGCATCCTGCGCGCTGCCTTGCAGAAGCGTCACGCGATATTCCCCACCCGGCGTGCGGATCAGCGTAAAGCCCGTGAGATTGCGGCGGCGATGGAAGTCTCCAATGTCGCGCGTGAAACCATCCGTCTGACCCAACTTTCTGTCTTGGACGCTGAAGAAGCGTTGCAGCAATTAGCAGGCCCTAATCCGACTTATCGGGTCGCGACCATTCCAGCGACGAACACACTGATCATTGAAGGGACGCCGGAGGAAGTGGCCGACCTGATAAGTCGGATTAGGGCCTGCTAATTGCTGCAACGCTTCTTCAGCGTCCAAGACAGAAAGTTGGGTCAGACGG
>JBCBGR010000247.1:0-4293 GCA_038526555.1 Pseudomonadota bacterium | reverse complement strand
GCGGCCGTCTGCGCGCTGATGCATGATATGGCCGAACATCGCGCCTCACAGATTGGCGGCAGCCTGCCCAACCATGAACGCCACGTGCCCGATAAATGGTGTGTCGAGATTGGCGCGAAGCACTATCAAGCTGATATTCGCGGTGAAAAAGGCCTGCGAACCATCATCATGGATGATCCGGAAGAGGACAAAGCCGCGATTGAAATGGAAGTGCTCACGACCTGGCGTCCGGGTGAACAGTTAGTGCGCGCGCTGATCGATAATCAGCCGATGAACTTCCAAGTCGACCCTCGGCCCGAAGGCTATCATGTCCGCCATCGGGGTTGTGCCTTTAATGTGAAAGTCCGCACACCGGAGGGCGCGAAACTGGCCCAGTACATGCCGATTAAGGTCGCGCCGGACACGTCCAACCTGCTCCTCTGCCCCATGCCGGGCGTGATTGTGCGCTTGCTCGTCGAAGAAGGGCAGACGGTTGAAGATGGTCAGGCGCTGGCCGTCGTGGAAGCCATGAAGATGGAAAACACGTTGCGGGCGGAAAAACGCGCCAAGGTCTCGTCCATTAAAGCCGGGGCTGGCGACAATCTCGCTGTGGATGAAGTGATTATGGAGTTTGAGGCGGTCTGATCTGCAAAACGATCATGGGTTGACTTAACTCTGTCATATTAAACTGATAGTTGTATTCCGTAAGGAGTATGAATGACGTTTAAGACTACACTGGTTTGGGTTGGACTTGCGAGCCTGCTCTCTGCCTGTGGCGGCGGGGGAGGGGCTTCAACACCCACGCCCATATCGCCCGCGCCGCAGATTAATCGCGCGCCAGACGCCTCAGCCACATCGTCATCAGACACTGTCGCAGAGACGGAATCCGTGACCCTGAATGCGTCGTCATCATCTGATCCAGACGGAGACAGCCTAACCTTCGAATGGACCCAGATTTCTGGGCCGACAGCAGACATTGTCAGTCCAACATCTGCCCAAACGCAGGTCAATTTCGGGGCAACGGATTTAGACGAAACAGTATCCTTTCAGGTGACGGTTTCCGATGGTGAGCGCCAAGACAGCGCGGAATTGGACGTAACGCTGCAAAACACATCTGACGCTCCGGGGTCTGATGGCGTCCTAACCATCCGGACCAAAGGATCACCGGTCGGTATTGTCGGCAATGTTCGTTCGCGTTTTGAAGAGAATGGCGAGCTCATGTTCGTTGAGGCGGACGAAGTCGGGGCGACATCCGTCATTCATTATGAAGTTGAAAGTGCTGATGATGGATCGATCGCTCAAGGTATTCCTCTGAGGAAGACGGACGGCTTTCAAGATTTCGGCGCGAACAATAAGTTTTTCCGCGGGCACAGTAACGCGGCTGGGGCGGCGTCGAGCTTCTTTACGGTTGAATCTGATCGTGTCTTGCTCATGCGAGATCCGAGTTTTGATCCTGAGGATACGTCGGGGGAAAGTAATCCGGATAAGATCTATGAGATTGGTGTCGAACTTGTCGGTGAAGATGCCTGCCTAATATCCACTCAACTCTTCCCAGACCCTTATGGTCGCTTGGCAGCAGTCGGTTACGTCCTGGTTGGGTATCGAAACGGCGGCTTGAAGCTTTTTAGCTGGCCATATGACCAACCCGATAATGTCTCCGAGAGGGTTATCGATCAGACCAAGTCATATTGTGGAATAGTCGAAGGGCGTTCTTTCGGAGGCTCAGCGACAGGCTTTTCGGCAGAAAATGGTTTCCTCGATGTCGATGCGCTTATCATGGACTATTATTCAATCTGGTCCCCGCCTGACAATCGAAGAGATGCGCCGACATCGACGCCCGTAGGGATAGAATTTACGCGGAGCGTTGATCTTTCGACGCTTGGTATTGATCCCAGCGCCAAATATGTTGAGAGCTTTGGTGACGCTCATATTTTCACCACCGATGAAGCCGAAAATTCCCATCAAATTTTGTCGACATTTGGGGATCTCATGTTTGTCGAGACGTTCGAGGGGAGTTTGCCAACAGACTCCGCTGTTGTTTTCAATGAGGCGGGTTCACCTTTCCATGATCCTGCCATCGCCTCGACTTTCTTCATGATCTTGATGCAACCCGATATAGACCGCGTTGTGAAAATCCCTGTGGAGTATGATTACTCCATCTGTTGTGACGGTTTCAGCTCTGAAGCACCTGTTTATCAAGACTTCAGTTCAGACGCAGCGACAGTGACGAGTTTTCAATCGAACGCTACAGATGCACGTCTGGCTTTCACCCATCCTAATGAGAACCGCATCACCGTTTACTCTTGGGCCTCGCCATAGTTTCCAAGCCATCAACCTGCTTGAACCGAATTTGAACGCCATATTCAGACTTGTTCAACCTGACTTCTTGTAAGGGGGTGGAATAGAGGGAGGTCTGATGATGTTGAAGAAGATTGCCATTGGATTTGGGGTTCTGGTTGGCCTTTACGGGCTCGTCCAATTGATGCCGTCGACGCAGAACAAAAACGAAGCGGAAAGCTGGGCTGATATCGCCAATCATATCGTGTCGAGGGGGGAGCGTGTCAGAGGCGGTTTGCTTTTCGAAATCATGCCGCAAGATGTACGATATGCGTTCCAGTCTATTTCTGTCGCGAACCATGCGCAAAGAGGGGGGCGGAAGACGGCTCTCCGGAAGAATAAATCCTATCATACCGCCATCATCTGTGAAGGGAGCTTTTGTAAGGAGCTCAGAATTCCGGCTGACCGCTACAGTGAGATCAAGACTATTCTGTCTGATCAACAGAACTGGAATTGGATTGAGGCAGCGACGACCTGTGTTCGAGAGACTGCTTGGTGCGGTGTAAAAGACTGGAACCAGTTGGAACGCCAATATGGCATTGATGGTAGGCAGGCTTTGCGGGATTATATGGCGGGGTGGAATGGCAAACCCTGTTCTGAGGTTCAGCACTGCCGTGAACTCACGGCGATTTTGGGGCCAATCGCTTAAGACAGCAGACGGCTACCATTCGGTTGCGCGCCTTTGGAGCCTTGTGATCGGCGTGGACCTCCCCCACATGGCGATGAATGTCACCGCCTGCACATCCAGATGCTGTTGAGACCGAAGAACGCGGTCTGCTGGAACAGCTCGTCGCGCTGAAAGGGCTGACCCCTTACATTCTGCCGCCCGGCGATTGGAACGCGAAAGTCCGGACCGTCCTCGCGCTCACCTTTGTGGTGGTGAGCCAGTTTGTGCTTGTGGGTGCGCCTTTTTTCATCGGACATGCGCAAGGCTTGGTCTCGGACGCGGTGGCGCGTGAGGATAGTTTCTCGCAAGCCGGGCTGCTGATCATATTCTTTGTTCTGGGCTATGGCGCGATGCGCCTGCTCTCGGTTTTACTCTCTGAAGCGCGTGAATATGTTTTTGCGCCTGTCGCGCAGCAGGCTCAACGCAAGATCGCGACAGAGACCTTTGCACATCTGCATCGGCTGAGCCTGCGCTATCATCTGGCGAAGCGGACCGGTGGGCTGTCGCGCATTATCGAACGCGGTGTTCGCGCCATCGATTTCCTGTTCCGCTTTCTGTTGTTCAACATTGGCCCGACACTGTTGCAGCTCATCATCGCTGGGGTGGCGTTTGCAGTCGCGTATGACATTTGGTTTGCCGTGATAGCAATTGTTGTCGTCGTAGCCTATGTGGCGTTTACCGTCATTACCACGGAATGGCGGCTGAAGTTCCGTCGCGAAATGAACAAACGCGACACGGAAAGCTGGGCACGCGCCGTCGATAGTCTGCTGAACTATGAGACGGTCAAATATTTCGATGCCGAGCCGCGTGAAGTAGCCCGCTATGACGATGCTATGGCGGCCTATGCGCAAGCGGCGATCCGATCCCGAACGTCCCTCGCGACAGTGAATATTGGGCAAAGCCTGCTGATGAATGTCGGGATTGTCGCCAGTATGATTTTGGCCGCCGTCTATATTTTACGCGGCGATATGAGCGCCAATGATATGTTCACGATTACGCTCGTGCTCAGCCAGCTCTATCGCCCGCTCAATATTCTTGGCTTCGCTTATCGCGAAATCAAACAAGCGCTGACCGATCTGGAGCGCATGTTCCAACTTCTTGAAGAGCCACCAGAGGTTATCGATGCCGCCCACGCACGCGCACTGGTCGATGTAAGGGGCCAGGTCGAATTCGAGGGTGTCGATTTCTACTATGATCCTGACCGACAGATTTTGAACAATGTCTCTTTCACGATTGAGCCCGGGCAGACCGTGGCCGTTGTCGGGCCAACAGGGGCAGGGAAGTCAACGCTCTCGCGTATCCTCTACCGC
>JBCBGR010000246.1:0-4309 GCA_038526555.1 Pseudomonadota bacterium | reverse complement strand
CAGTCATGCAGGCTTCTACCATGGCTCACAACTGCGTGCCGCCGAAAATCGGGCATTGTTGTTCGGCGTTCAAACCCTTAGGCGTCGAGGATGACTATTCATCTGCATAAGCATGACCTCCCCGACGGGATTGATTTTGGACGCGCTGTCGCGATCGATACGGAAACACAAGGCCTCTCGCTGGTCCGCGATAAGCTCTGCCTCGTTCAGCTCTCCGCCGGGGATGGCGATGCGCATATCGTGCAGATGGACCGCGACGCCTATGACGCGCCGAACTTGAAAGCGCTGCTACTGAATGCGGACGTCACCAAGATTTTCCACTTCGCCCGCTTTGATGTCGCCATCATGCAACGCGATCTGGGCGTGGATACGATGGGCATTTTCTGCACCAAAATCGCCTCTGGCCTCGTGCGGACCTACACGGACCGACACGGGCTCAAAGACCTCACCAAAGAACTACTGGGCGTCGATCTTTCGAAGCAACAACAAAGCAGCGACTGGGCCGCGGATGAGCTGACCGATGCGCAACTCGATTATGCGGCGTCTGACGTGCTCCATCTGCACCGCCTGCGCACCATTCTGACGGCGCGCCTGATCCGGGAAGGACGCTTAGAGGTCGCACAAGGCTGCTTTGACTTCCTCAACACGCGCTGCCGCCTTGACCTGATGGGCTGGGACGATGTCGACATTTTCAGCCACCGCATGCGGCGGCGGGACTAAGCCATTGAAATTACTCTTCCGTCTCTGAAGTCGGTTGGAAGAGCTGAGATGGCTGCAAGACATCAATTTGCTTGATCAGACCATCCTCGAAGGTGAAAACCTCGACAATGTTTGAGCCATCACCATCGGTTTTTCCGTTCAGCCAAACCATATCATGCATGACAACCCGGTTATCAATTTCAACCAAGTGGATCAGCGCATTGTGAGCCTCTGGATGGCTCAAAAAATGCTGGGTGCGATTGTCGAGAACGGCTTCAACGCCTGACAGCCTGATATCCCCGTCATACATTTTCACGATAACTTCGGGGTGCAAATCCCGAATATATTGCTGGGCATCCTTATTATTGACCGCATCAACAATATTGGCGGCGGCGCGCAATTGTGGCGTATCAGTTGGAACCTGACTTGCGGCGACGGCATTGCTGCAAGCGACGATCATCAAGCTCAAGCCGCTCAGTAAAAGAGCGTGAAATAAAGATTCTGCCTGTTTAATCATGCGATGCCTCCATTTTCATGGCCGATAGCATGACATGTTGTTTTTCAAAGTTTCTGATTGGTAACTCACCCAATCCCTGCCTGAAAGGCATGGGTCTCTGCGTCGCTACACAGCAGCAATTCCATACCTGAATTGCAGCCGCCGGAGCATCCTTTCAGGGCGGAGCGGCGACAGCGGGCACGCGCTTCCAATTCGTCCAGATAGAGGTGTCCGTATTTTTCAATCAGCGGATCACCGGGGAAAATCTTGGTCACGTGACCGCAGCCATTACAGATCATCTCAATCCGTTCCGGCGGGCTTAAATCTGCCAGTTGCAGGCTTGTCTTCCAACTCATTGTCTTTCTCCTCTCATCGGGCATCTTCCCAGAAGTCTTCGGCTTCCGGGACGCGGGTAAAGGCAATCTTGCCTCCCGCATTGCCGCCGGGCGGCGGGGTCCAGGGTCCCAGGGTCAGCAAGGATTTGTTGGCCGCCAGATTGACCTGATCAATCACTTGCGTGACCTGTTCCCAGCGGCGGCGCTCCGGATCATCCGCCGTCCATAGGTCCAGCTGACGCGCTTCGACCTTTTCCAGTCCAGAAAAGCTGACCATCACGTGGGCCACATTAATGGTCGGCTTGTGGGCGAGCTTTCGTGCGAGGGGCTCCCAAATCCGGTCGAGGCCTTTCAGACAGGTGCGATCATCCTGCGCGCCATGCAGCTCCGTCGCGCGCGCCCAGCGCAGGGGGTCCCGATCCCCCGGATGGCGACGGATTTTCAAACTTACATAGAGCTTCTGCGCCACAAACCCTTCCCGCCGCAGTCGTCGCGCCGCCTTGGTCAGCAGCATCCGCGCGCAACCATAGGGCTCATCCAGCCCGCGCCATTTCGCGGGCAAAACCCGGCCATGGCCGATCATGCTGCGTTCCGTCTTTTGGGTGACGACTTCATAGCCGTGCATGGCCTGCCAGAAGCGTTCGCCCGCCACATTCCCCCAAATCCGGCGGAGCTGTTTCGGCGAGGTATCGAGTAAGGCGTCAACGCTATGAATATTGGCGCGCTGCAACCGATCCTGCATGCCCGACCCAATGCCGGGCAAGCTGCCCAGCGGGATGTGCAAAAGCGCGTGGGGCAGGTCTTCAGGCCGCCAGACTGTTGCCCCGTCCGGCTTGTCTTCCTTGCAAGCAATCTTGGCCAGATGGGTATTGGGCGCAAATCCGATGGACGCGGTGACCGCTTCGCCGACGCCGTCTGCCAAGGACGCCTTGATCCGCGCGGCTGTCCTCAAGGGATCGCGAATCTGCTCACGCCCCAAACGACAGGACATTTCATCAATCGACATGACCTTCCCGATCGGCAAGACTTCCTTGATCGCGGCCTGCGCCCGGTGGTGCATCTTGCGGTAATAGGCCGGGTCTTGGGCGATAAAGACCATATCGGGGCAGACTTTCAGGGCTTCACGCTGGCTCAACACACCGCGCATCCCCGCCTTCTTCGCTTCGCGCGACGCCGCAATCACCCCGCCAGACCCCATCCCGCTATTGCCTGTCGTGGGCGTGATCCCAACCGGGCGTCCGCGCAGTTCCGGACGGCGCTGCTGCTCACAGCTCGCAAAGAAGCTGTCAAAATCCAGATAGAGATGTTCAATCGTCTCGGGCTTGCGCACGGCTGTCGTCCTGATCCTCACGCCCTCACCTCGCGGCCCAATTCGCGAGCATGAAGACTCCGTTTCTTCGGACTCACGCTTAGAACATAATAAGAACAAAAATGGAAGGAATTAATTCCTTATCGATGGACAAATTAGCAGAATCGGGAGATTAAAGAGCTGGAGAATGACGTATGGAAAAAGAACTATTCGCTGACGATCGTCCGATCGCTAGAGTTTCTGAGGATGCTCTCGGTTTTAGTAAGCCAGCAGAAAGCATCGCAACATCAATCATCGACTTCGCCAGTCCAGAAGGTTTCGTCATGGGGTTGGAGGGTGATTGGGGAACAGGGAAAAGCAGCTTTTTGAACCTCATCGCCGGTCATCTTAAAGAGTCCTCAACAGCGCCAGAAATCATCCAGTTTTCCCCTTGGCTGATCAGCTCCCGAAACGGCCTCTTAGCCCAATTCTTTTCAGAAATAGGTCGGGCAGCTCAGGTCATCGCTGAAGAAGCTGAGGGTACAAAAAAAGATGATCTCCAAAACCTCTCCAATAAGGGGGTGAAATCCGTCAAGAGTCTAATTGATAACTATTCTGGAGGGTTAATCGTTCTTGGCAATATAGGTCGATTAGCGGGATTGGCCGGGATTCCTTGGGCAAGTGACATCGGCCAGAAAGTTCTCGACTTTGGAGAAACAGCACAGTCCTTATCCACTGATAAGCCCTTAGAAGAGCAGAAAGAAGAAATTAAGGAGGCTCTTCGAAGTTTGCATCGTCAGATTGTTGTTTTCATCGATGATCTGGACCGCTTAGAACCAAAAGAAGTTGGTGAAGTCGTCCGTCTTGTCCGAGCTGTCGGAGACTTTCCCAACATCATATATGTTCTGAGTTACTCCCGCCCAATTTTGACCCGAAACTTGGCTAAGGCGTTTAATCTCAAAGCCTCGGACCCCTATATCGACAAAATTGTTCAGGTGACATTTCAGGTTCCAAAACCGGAAGGTTTCACTCTGAGAAACCTCTTCCGAAAACGCCTCCAATCCATTTTTCCAGATGCCTTTAAACAAGATGATGTATCCCGGAATAATCCGGGGTTAAGTCGGTTGAATGAGGCAATCGACAAGCAAGGCGGGAAGACCTTGAAGACACCGCGAGATGTTGCGCGGGTACTGAATGCCATGCGGCTCTACGGCAGCTCCGCCGCAGAGAAGACCGATCTAGGAGATATGGTCTGGTTACAAATGATCCGGGTTCGTAATCCAGAACTCTATGACTGGATCGAATCCTATATGGGGACGGTTGGGGCCATCATAAATGCCAAAGGTCAGGTCAAAAGCGAAATAGTATCGATAGTGAAGCGGGCTGCCTAAGCGCTTATCGTCAGAAAAAAGTATTAGGTTAGATAGAGATAAGTCTCGGTAACCTTCCCATCTCTTCTGCTCTTCTTCGAAAGAATATTTCGCTTTTTCT
>JBCBGR010000245.1:0-4328 GCA_038526555.1 Pseudomonadota bacterium | reverse complement strand
GGTTACGATGGCCGCAACCGCCACAGACCGTATGCTGATGGCGCGTCTGTTCAGAATGATCGCCATAAACGCGATACAGACCATAATATAGGCCCGCTGCGTGGCGACCGACGCCCCAGATAAAAGCAAGTAAATCGTCGCCATGATGATCCCAATGACGGCCGCATGTTTTCGCACATCGCGGGATCTGGCGATGGGTCCGATGGCGGCCAGCAGATAACTCGACGCCAAATAGATGCCAAACGCAACAAGGCCCATATGCAAACCTGAAATCGCTAAGACATGCGCCAGCCCAGAAGCTCGGAGATTTTCGGTCTGTTCAGGGGGGATGTGATGACGAATGCCTGTTAGGAGAGCCGCCTGCAGGCCGTTGGTCGGCTCCGGGGCGACACTCAGAACGCGCTCGGCAATCGTAACTCGGACTTGACCGATCTTAATCCGAAACCTTGTGATCAGTGATGGCGTTTCCAGCTGAGGATCAAATCGTGAGATCGCAAACCCAGACCCCGCCAGACCGTCATAGAAGGCCCGACGCGCGGGATCATAACCGTTAGGAACCACGGGTCCCGGCAGGGGCGAGAGGACGGCATTCAGCCCAATAGGATCACCAATCGACACATCAGAGTAGGCTTTCCCGACCCGTACCCTGACCTCTTTTGGCGGACCAGCCTCAGGTATCGGCTCTACACGTTCGGTCGCAATGATGAGACGACGCATCCGTCCACCGTCATCGATATCGACTACCCACCCTTCCATGGACAAGCGCTGCTCATAATCCAGCGGGTTTGGCGTAACGACCCTTGTGTGAGCCGCAGACCATGTCAGGCCGAGCGCACCAATGAACAGTAGGGCACAATATCCTCGGATCTCAACCGTTGAGAAGATACTCAGGCCACACAGCAGGACAGCAATCGTTAGCAACACGATGAGACTAGGTTCTGTCGGCCACGCGAAGTAAAGCGCGATACCAATCCCAAAGGCGATGACTCCAACTTCAAAACTTGGCTGCCATGTAGGCACCCAAGCCATAAAAGACCTGCGTTGTGTCGCATTTGGCGCATCGATTGGGCTATGAAAGCCGACCATGATCTTGCATAGACCGCGCAAATCGACTTTGTCGCGAAAGATTTAGCTCAGACTTTAAAAATGACTCGTCCCGTCAAAACGCGTTTTGCGCCTTCCCCCACCGGCTTTCTCCATATTGGCGGGGCACGGACTGCTCTGTTTAACCGATACTTCGCCGACTCCTTGGGCGGCGAAATGCACCTCCGGATCGAGGATACTGACAAAGCCCGGTCGACCGACGAAGCGACCCAAGCCATCATTGACGGCCTGAAATGGCTGGGCGTTCATCATGATGGCGACATCATCTTTCAAAGTGAGAATCAAGCTGAGCATGTCGCCGCTGCAGAAGCGCTGCTCGATGCCGGCCTGGCGTTCCGATGCTACCTTGCGGGCAAAGGTCTGGAAGCTGAGCGCGAAAAAGCGAGGGAATCTGGCACTGCGCTCAGGTCCCCCTATCGCGATGGTGGGGACGGCGAAGGCGATCCTGTTATTCGTTTCCGCGTGCCGGACGGCAAAACTATAATTGAGGATCAGGTGCAGGGCCGTATTGAATGGGATAATAGCGCCTTTGATGATCTGGTGCTGCTGCGTGCGGATGGCACCCCAACCTACATGCTAGCCGTCGTAGTCGATGACCATGACATGGGTATCACGCATGTCATCCGCGGCGATGACCACCTGATCAATGCAGGACGACAGCAACAGCTTTACAATGCGCTCGGGTGGGACGTTCCGATTTGGGCGCATGTTCCGTTGATCCATGGTCCCGATGGCAAGAAGCTCTCCAAACGTCACGGGGCCCTAGGCGCGGAGGCCTATCGGGACATGGGATATCTACCGTCAGGGCTTCGCAATTATTTGGTCAAATTGGGGTGGGCTTCAGGTGATCAAGAGATATTCTTAAACGATGGGGATATCGTCGATCTCTTCACCTTGCGCGGCATTAATGCAGCACCCGCACGGCTCGATTTCGACAAGATGGATTACATCAATGCGCAACATATCGCAGAGCTGGACGCCAACGCACTCTTAGACGCTGCAAAACCGTTTCTGAAGGCTGAAGCTGGCGCGGAATTATCCCCCGCCGTCGAAGCCCGCATTCAACTGGCCCTCCCCAGCTTGCGACCGCGCTCTAAGACATTAGTCGAACTCGCCAAGAACGCCACCTACCTCTTTGATGCCAGACCCCTAGACATCACTGGAAAAACCGCGAAACCCTTACGTCGTGAAGGCACAGCAGAGCTCGTCGCGGCTTTGACAATTGAGCTGGAATCTTTAGAAAGTGCGGCGTGGACAGCGGACAGGTTGCAGACCCTCCTGACCGACTTCGTCGCAGATCATGAGATCGGCTTCGGCAAGATTGGGGCTCCCGTCAGGGCGGCTCTAACGGCAGGTGCCCCCTCGCCTGATTTGCACGACGTTTTGGCTTATTTGGGTCGGGACGAGACATTGGCCCGCATAAAAGATGCAACGCCCCTTATGGGCTAAAATTGAAGAGAGTCATGGAAAACAAAGTCAAACAAACCGGCACATCCACGATCAACATCAATGGGGGTGAGGCTGTCGAATTTCCTGTCTTAAGCGGCTCCATGGGCCAACCAGCCATCGACGTTCGCGCACTGTCCAAGCATACAGGGCACTTCACTTTCGATCCGGGTTATACATCGACCTGCTCGACCGAGTCACAAATCACATTCATCGATGGCGGCAAGGGTCAACTCCTCTATCGCGGCTACCCGATTGAGCAGTTGGCCGAACAATCGACCTTCCTTGAAGTGGCTTACCTCCTTGTGAACGGCGAGCTACCAGACGCCAAACAGTATGAAAAGTTCGAGCACACGATCACGAACCACACCATGCTGCATGATAAAATTGAAAGCTTTTTCAATGGCTTCCGCCGGGACTCTCATCCTATGGCCATGCTAACCGGGACAGTGGGCGCACTGTCAGGTTTCTACCACGATGATCAACACACGACAGAAGATGAAGCGCGTGATCTCGCGATCCATCGCATCATCGCTAAAATCCCAACTCTTGCGGCACGGTGCTACAAATATCGCGTCGGTCAACCGCACATGTATCCGCAAAATGACCTGTCCTACGCAGGCAACTTCCTGCGCATGTGCTTCGCCGTTCCGGCTGAGCCTTATGAAGTGAACCCGGTCATCGAATCCGCCATGGACAAGATTTTCATCCTCCACGCCGATCACGAACAAAACGCATCGACATCAACCGTCCGTCTAGCCGGCTCTTCTGGCGCAAACCCCTATGCGTGTATCGCAGCGGGTATCGCTTGCCTCTGGGGCCCAAGCCATGGCGGAGCCAATGAGGCCGCGCTGAATATGCTGCGTGAAATCGGGACTGTTGACCGTATTCCTGAATACATCGCACGCGCCAAAGATAAAGAAGACCCGTTCCGCCTGATGGGCTTTGGTCACCGCGTTTATAAAGCGACTGACCCCCGCGCGAACGTGATGCGCAAAACGACTCACGAAGTTCTGGGTGAGCTTGGCATTACCAACCCTGTTCTGGAAGTGGCGCTTGAGCTGGAGAAGATCGCGACCAATGAAGACTACTTCGTCAAGCGCGGTCTCTATCCGAACGTCGACTTCTATTCTGGCATCGTGCTGTCCGCGCTCGGTTTCCCAACAGACATGTTTACAGTTCTCTTCGCGCTCGCCCGCACAACAGGCTGGATCAGCCAGTGGAACGAAATGCTGGAAGATCCGAGCCAGCGTATTGGACGTCCGCGTCAGCTCTACACAGGCGCGACTGAGCGCGACTATGTGCCGATGGCGAACCGCTAAGCGATACGTTTTAAAATCGCCTCGGCCGCTTTGTCAGAAGCCTTTTCAGACCCGACGCCCATGTGTCGGGTTTCTTGTTTGAGGCGTTCTCTCAAGCCTTCAACCGCGTCACCGCCAACTATAAACTGAGACAAGGCGTCAATGGGCTCGTCTCCAAACGCCGCCTTTTGAAGATATTCCGGCATCAGCGGATCACTCCCGCCCGGCGTGTTCAAGTCAGCGGAGATGTTAACCAGAGACACATAACGCTGCAAGAACAGTCGCTTAGCTGCAAAATACGTCAGCGGAGACACACGATAGACGACCACTGTCGGCACACCCCAAGATGCGAGCTGCGTTGTGATCGTTCCAGAACAAGCAATCGCGGCGGTCATAACCGACATGGCAGTATCACGCGATGACTGAGGCACCAAGGTCACATGGGAACCCGCGAACAAGGTTTCGACTTGGGGTCTG
>JBCBGR010000244.1:0-4336 GCA_038526555.1 Pseudomonadota bacterium | reverse complement strand
GACTGGTGAAGCGCTGGCCGTCGGTATGGCCCTATCATTGTCATCGACTGCTATGGCGCTTCAAATCCTGCAGAGCCGTCGGTTGATGGCGGAACCGGAAGGGCAAAGCGGATTCTCCGTCCTTCTATTCCAGGACGTGATCGTTATCGCCATGATCGCGGCTATGCCGATCCTCGCGACAATGACACCCTTTGAGGGCGTCAGCAGCAGTTACGGCGATGATCATGGCGGACCCAGTGGTCCAACCGGAATCTGGTTTGGTGTGGCCACACTGGGTGTTTTTGTGGGGATGATTTTAGGCGGACGTTACCTCTTGGCCCCGCTTTTCCGCCTCATCGCACGCTCCGGTGTCCGCGAAACCTTCACAGCTGTTGCGCTGCTGCTGGTTGTCGGGGCCGCCCTGCTGATGAACTGGTTAGGTCTATCAGCCGCGCTGGGAGCCTTCATTGCTGGGATGGTCTTGGCCGATAGCGAATACCGCCATCAGCTGGAGCGCGATATCGAACCCTTCAAGGCCCTGCTTCTCGGACTGTTCTTTATCTCGGTCGGGATGAGCCTGGACCTCGCCTTTATCGGATCGCAGCCTGCACTGATTGCTGTCCTTGTCATTGGTCTGATGGTGCTGAAGTTCGTCATCCTCATAGTGATCGGGACAATTGCGCGTCTTGAACAGCCGCGCCGCCTCTTCTTCTCAGCCGTTCTTTGTCAGTCGGGTGAATTTGGTTTTGTCATTTTCACCTTTGCGACGACGGAAGGCGCGATTAGTCCGGAGATAGCCGCCATCCTGACCGCCGTGATTGCGCTGACCATGGCGCTGACACCGCTCCTTCTGCTGATTTTTGATAAACTCATCCTCCCTCGATTTGACAAGGCGTCTGTCACGACGGGGGAAGCGCCGTTTGATCAACAGCGCCCTGTGCTGATTTTAGGCTATGGCCGGATCGGACAGATCATCGGACGCCTTCTCGAGGCGCAAGGCATTAAAACCACACTTATCGATAATGACGGCGACCATATCGAGTTCTTAAAGCAGTTCCACCACCGTGTCTTTTATGGCGATGCGACGGATATTGATTTACTGCGTCAGGCGGGAGCCGGCGGCGTTTGCATTATCGTTGTCGCCATTGCTGACAACCTCGATCTTATCCGTGAACTGAAAGATCACTTTCCAGATGCCAAGATTATTGCCCGTGCAAAGGGTCGGGTTCAGCTATTCGATCTCTTGTCAGAAGACATTTACTTTGCCGAACGCGAAACGGTGCGCGGCGCACTGGCGCTCGGCGAATCTGTTCTGACAGCGATGGGATATAATGAAGAAGACGCCGAAATGCTGGCCCAGAAGTTTCTTGAGCTGGACTATGAGAATATTCGGGAGACCTATCACCTAAAAGATGATCTTATTGCTTTGGCGGAACAGGCCTCGCAAGCGAGGCTCTTGCTAAAAGAAACACTCGAGACAGAGATGGAACTGCGGCACGAGTCTCGCGATACGACCTGATCCCAATTATGCTCTCACCCGCCTGTGACTGGCCTCGTTCACGGGGCCATGTTAGCCAATCTTATGTTCCAAACATGAGGTTCCCTATGAAATCCCCCACAAAATCCCTCTGTATTGCTGCCGTAAGCGCCTTGGCCCTTCTCGCAGCAACACCCGCGATGGCTGATCACGGGGACCATGATCATGGCGAGCGTTTCACGGCAGAACGCGTTTTCGACATTGAATATGCGTCTGACCCCCAAATCTCTCCAGACGGGCAAACCATTGTCTATGTCCGCCGCTCTATGGACAAGCAGACGGACACAAACCGGGGCGATCTCTGGCAGATTAATGTGGCGACGGGTGAACATCGTCCTCTGATTGTGGGCGGAGCCTCCAAAGGCGCACCGCGCTGGTCGCCCGATGGAACGAAACTGATCTACAGCACATCAACAGACGGCAAGCCCGATCTCCGCTTACGCTATATGGACACGGGCGACGATATTTCGCTCAGCCAGTTTGAAGAAGGCCCCGGCAGTGCTGTCTGGTCACCGGATGGCAAGACCATCGGTTTCACCATGTTTGTTCCGGGCAAGGGCCCCAGTTTTGCGACACCGATTGCTCAGCCGAAAGGTGCGGAATGGTCAGCTCCCGTCCGCGTTTTTGATGACATGACCTTCCGCTTTGATGGGGCGGGTTACTTGCGCGAAGGCGCGAGACACGTCTTTACCCTCTCGACCGAAGGTGGCTCTCCAAGACAGATCACATCCGGTGAAGCCGATATGGGCAGCCCCACTTGGCTCGGGAATGACACGCTTCTCGTTGTCGGCAATCTCGCAGAAGACCGCGAGCTCGACCCGATCGAGAATGAAATTTACGCTGTTTCTTTATCTGATCTCTCCATCACAGCCCTGACCGATCGCGACGGACCGGACAATAGCCCAAAGGTTTCACCGAATGGCGAACGGATCGCCTATCTGGGCTATGATGATAAGGTCCTCGCTCATCAGCAGGATGAGCTTTATGTGATGGATGCTGACGGAAGCAATTCACGCCGTCTTGCCGTTAATCTGGACCGCGCTTTTGATGCCATTCGCTGGGGCGCGGATAATCGGACGATTTATGGTCAAATTGAGAATGCGGGCTTCATTGATATTGTGGCCGTCGACAGCCGCACAGGACGAGTCAGCACCACGCTGACTGGCATTGGTGGTACCTCCATTGGGCGTCCTTACGCAGCCGGCAGCTTCAGCCTGTCCAAAACGGACACACCCGTTTTTGCTTATACGGCCGGATTCTCTGACAAACCTGCCGAAGTCGCTGTGAAACGCGGAGCATCTGATGCGCGTGTGCTCACCGACCTGAACGGTGATGTTCTCCCCTTCCTCGACATGTCCCCGATTGAAGAGTTTCAGATCAAATCGAGTGTTGACGGTAAAGAGGTTGAGGCGTGGGTCGCCCTGCCCCCGGACTTCAAACCGGATGGCAGCTTCCCAATGATCCTGGAAATTCATGGGGGGCCGCAAACCATGTATGGTCCGTTTTTCTCCAGCGAGATTCAGCGCTTCGCAGCGGAAGGCTATGTCACCGTCTATGTGAACCCGCGGGGCTCAACAGGCTACGGCGATGAGTTTGTCCAAGCCATTGATCTTGCCTATCCAGGCAATGACCATAACGACTTGATGGACGTGGTCGATGATCTCGTCGCGCGCAATTATGTCGATGAAGACCGTCTCTTTATCACCGGCGGTTCGGGCGGGGGTATCCTGACCGCTTGGGCCGTGACGCAAACTGATCGCTTTGCCGCTGCCGCATCCGTCAAGCCGGTCATCAACTGGATGACGATGGCGCTGGCCGCTGACATTGGGCAACTTGTCCGGCGTCACTGGTTCCGGGCTGATCCTTGGGAAAACCCCGAAGCCTATCTGAAATTCTCACCCATTATGATGGTGGATCAGGTCACGACGCCTACGCTCATGATGGTTGGCGAAGAGGACTGGCGGACGCCCACCTGGGAGGCGGAACAGTTCTACACAGGCCTGAAAATGAACGGTGTTGACACAGCCCTCATCCGCATTCCGGGTTCCAGCCACTCTATTGCCAGCCGTCCAAGCCGCCTGAACGCGAAGGTCGATAATATTATGGGCTGGTTTGAGAAGTATGATCCTGCGAAGCAGGAGGGTGAAGCCGATTAGGCTTCACCGCGCTCGGCCATGTTGGCTTTCAGGGCCTGCATGGCGGAGCGAATGCGCGTCTTAACCGTTCCGAGCGGCAGGCCTGTTTCCTCGGAAATTTCTTTATGCGTCTTGAACTGCATATAGGCCATGCGGATGGCGACTTGTTGTGACTCCGTTAGCTTATCGATTTCTTCATGGAGCCAGTGGCTATCCTCTTGTTCCATGAAGCCATTTTCCGCACTAGGCACTTCATCATCGGCAATGACCTTCATGAGATCCGGATCACGCACGTCCATTCGCGAATGTTTGCGCTGATGATCAATCCAGCGGTTCCGGGTCATGCGGTAAACCCAAGTCGCGAATGAAGCCTTGGCCGGGTCGAACATATGTGCTCCGGTCCAGACCTTCAGCATCACATCCTGCACCACATCCTCGGCTGTCGCCCCGCCAGCGCCCCGTGCCATGAGCCAACCCTTGAGCTTGGGCGTATAGACATCGAAAAGATCCGTCAGCGCCTTTGCATCACGGTCTTGGGCAATCGCTTGTAGCCAAATCGCATCGCGTTTGGAGGCCGACAGTGATTTTTGTGTTTGCGGGCACACGCGGCTAAGACGATTGCAAAGGAAAACAAGCAGCCGCTTGCTAAACGTGCGGCCCCGCAAACACAAAAATCACTGTCGGC
>JBCBGR010000243.1:0-4342 GCA_038526555.1 Pseudomonadota bacterium | reverse complement strand
CCGAATGTGCCGCCGCGTCTGGACCCTCGCAAATTCAAAGACCCGCATATAACGGCTAAAGGCGATCGCCGCGCCAGCGTGGCGTTTAAGCGGATGGAGACGCTCTGGTTCAATACAGGATCGCTCTGCAATATTGAGTGCGCCAATTGCTATATTGAGAGCAGCCCCACGGCCGATCATTTCATTTACCTGACGCCGGAGGATATGGCCCCTTTTCTGGATGAGCTCGAAGCCACGATTGAGATCGGCTTTACAGGCGGTGAACCCTATCTGAACCCGCACGCCGTGCGTCTGTCAGAGATGGCCTTGGAGTGCGGGCATCGTTTGCTGGTTTTGACCAATGCGATGCGTCCGATGATGCGGCCTCGTGTCCAAGCGGGCTTGCTCGACTTACAAGCGCGCTATCCGGGACAGATGACGCTCCGGGTCAGCCTCGATCATTTCACATCTGAAGGCCATGATGCCGAGCGTGGCACAGGCTCTTTCCAAAAAGCGCTGGTGGGTTTGGACTGGCTCTCTGAGAATGGCTTTAGTTTGAATATTGCCGGGCGGGCGGCCTTTGCTGAATCTGAAGTGGTTGCGCGTGAGGGTTATCGCGCGTTGATTAGGGAACATGGCTGGCCAATTGATGCCGATGACCCCGCCGCTCTGATGCTCTTCCCTGAAATGGACGAAGAGAAAGACGTGCCGGAAATCACAACCGATTGCTGGGGTATTCTCTCCGTGTCTCCCGACAGTATGATGTGTGCCACATCACGGATGGTGGTGCGCCGCAAAGGCGAAGCCACCCCGCGTGTTCTCGCCTGCACCTTGCTCTGGGATGATCCGCAATTTGATATGGGCGGGACGATTAAAGAGGCGAGTCGCGACGTGTCTCTCAACCATCCCCATTGTGCCACCTTCTGCGTTCTGGGTGGGGCGAGCTGCTCCGCTTAGATCGGAGCGCTTACGAGATTAGTCGGCGCCCAATTGGCTTTTGCCGAGATGATCTTCGACAAAATCAATCAATTCAGCGGCGAGGTCCTGCCGGTTGGATTGTGCGCTGAAATAATGATCTTCCTCTGGATAGGATAGGTCCACATGACCGCGCCCTTTCAGGTTGCGTCGCATACGAACGAATTGGCTGTGCTCAACGACAGAGTCGAGTGTTCCGTGCGCCAGCAAAGTCGGGGCTGTAATATCTTCCGCCCGATTAACGGGTGAGTTCGCTTTCAAAAGCTCATCATCCGTGAGCAAGTTCCCAAAGAACCGACGTGCTTGTGCCCGGGCAAAGGCAAAATCAGCCTGGTCGGCGTAGAAAGATTTCACATCGGTTAGCGCCCCAATCGCGATCACACACTGGTAAAGCTCAGGGTCATTCGCCGCCCCCATGAGAGCGGCATACCCACCGAATGACCAGCCCGCGATGCACATCCGATCTGGATCGGCGTAGCCTTTGTCGAGCAAGTACTGAGCGCCGTCTCTCACATCACTCTGGATCAGCGTCCAATCTTCCCGGCCTGCCCGCTCAAATTCTGCGCCGTAGCCTACAGAGCCCCGGAAATTCATCTGCAGCACGCCATAGCCATTCGCGGCAAACATCTGTGCCAGCCAGTCAAAGCGCTTATAGTCGCGCGCATAGGGTCCGCCATGCGGCAGAACGATAAAGGGCAGGTCTTTGATCTGCGCCGTATCTTTCACCTTAGTGGGTAGTGTGACGTAAGCCGGAATTTTCGTCCCGTCTTGTGCCGTGTATCGGACGGGGGCAACCATTCCAAGACTTTGGGCATCCAGACCCGGATAGGTCTGACCCAGCAAGCTGAAGGGTTTGCCAGACTCATAAAGGTACAAACCGCCCGGATCGAACGTGCTGCTGACACGAACCAAGATTTTATCTCCTGCTTCAGATCGATCCAGCAGATCGACTGTATAGCCTTCCAGCAGACCTTCGACCTCTGACAGTAATTGACCATATCCCGGCAGCAATGTTCGCACAGGCGTATCCGCAATATAGCTCGCTCCAACAACCTCAGTTCCATCACCTGAGAAAAGCGGTCGACCAACATCATACTGATCATTGTGGAAAAGGGTCTCAGTGAAGGCCTGTTGTGTCAGGTCATAAATATGCAGGCCAAGCGTATGCTTGTCGCGATAGGCGCGGATCACAAGTCGGTTGAGATCGCTGAATCCAGCGACAATATCCGTTTCCAAGTCGAGGCCGGGGAAAGCGTCAATATCCTTGAAGTCACCGCTGCCGGGATCGCGGATAATCACTTGCCGGTTTTTCCCGGACATGGTTGTGAAACCGGACCCGGCAATAACCGTTCCGTCCGTCGCCGTCACCCAATCGGTAATTCCGTTCTGCTTCCTGTGAACGATCTTGTCAGTCCCTTTCGCAACATGCACCCGCCGCACGTCCGGATAGAGCTGATCGTTCCCATCCCCAGCAAAGGCCATGAGGATATGATCCGGATCGTCTTCCAACCAGTCGAGGACCACATCATTATATTGCCGCAGCCCGTTCGGCGTAATGAGCGCGTCCGCCTCCATTGTGCGGGCATCAATCGTGTAGATCAGCGTCAAGGTGATGGGTGCAATCCGGTCACTATTATAAGCGGACCGCTTAAATCGCGATCCGGTGGAGCTCTCCGTGAAGAGTTCTTGGGATCGCCAGATCGATGTCAGCACGCGGTCATTATTGGCCCACCGGATCCATCGGGGTTTGACGCCTTCACCCAGTTTGAGGGCCGGGCTCGCCGTGGTTCCGGTCTCAGCCAAGCTCAGGATCCGAACGACATAGTCGCCGTCGATCGCCTGGATAACAGCCACGCGTGTCCCGTCGGGCGACAGGTCGGCATCATGGATGCCCGGAGTTTGCCCAAAAAGGTCAGTCGAGGGGCTGGCGAATGATGGAGCGACACTGACCAGCAACAGGCTCAAGATCGTCAGAGCCAACCTCAATCCATGTCTGAAATCGTTTCGCATGGCCCTGACCCCTATCATCCGAGTGCGCCTACTCTTCAGAGACTAAACACAGTAATATCACAGGATCAAACGCCGTCCCAATAAGATTGGTCGGAGTTGATAAATGTTAGGGTTAAGCAAAATGCTTGGACAGGCGCAGACCTTGGGCTTGGTAAGAGGATCCATTCGCGCCGTAGAGTTCAGTCGGAACATCACTTAAGGCTTCAAACACGAGGTGTGCGACCGCTTGTCCATGGGACAGCAGGAAGGGGACATCTCGGCCGCGAACTTCGAGGACCGCGCGGCTGCCAGCCCCGCCGGCATCCGCGACCCCGAAGCCGGGATCAAAGAAGCCGGCATAATGGGCGCGAAATTCGCCAATTTCAGTATCAATCGGGGCCATCTCCGCCGCTTGATTGATGGGGATTTCGACGGCTTCCCGACTGGCGAGAATGTAGAACTCTTCGGGCTCCAGGATCAAACCGCCAGTCGTGAGGCGTACGGGTTCCCAATAATCCAGCGCCGCATGTTGCCCAACGCCGCGAAGGTCGACTAGGCCTGAATGGCGGCGGGCGCGGTAGCCGACAATGTCTGAGTCCGGCGATAAGTCTAGTGACACGGTTTGGCGTCTGAGCGGCGCGGCGTCTCCTTTTCGGAACCGCATCTGTGAGAGACGGTCTCCCGTTCTGACCAGCACAGGAAAGGTCCGTGGCGCGACTTCCAGCCAGATGGAGCCGGAATAACCTTGTGGCAGCGCATCAAATCGTGCGGATGCTTCCCCGATCAATCGCGCAAACACGTCCAACCGCCCTGTGGAGCTTTTCGGGTTGGCGACGGCAGACAGGTCTTCTGGAAGATCAAGCTGCTCGCGGAGCTCAATGAGATAGATGCAGCCGGTTTCCAGAACGGCACCCTGGTCCAGATCGATCTGGTGCAGGCAGAGCGCATCAATCCCGTCCTGCACACGGCCTTGATCGCCCGGCAGAAAAGAGGCGCGCATACGGTAGGCGCGCGACCCGAGCGTCAGGTCGAGTGACGCGGGCTGCAATGTCTGCGGCAGGTCGCCCCCCACAACAGGGCCGACATGGATATGGCCGGCTTCGATCAGCGCGGCGATCTGCTGAGAGGGCAGGATCATGCTGAATGAATAGGCTGTGCCTGAGATTGGCTCAACCCCGAAGCCGGGTGAATGGGCCTCTTAAGGCCAACTTATACAGGATTATCAGCTGATTAACGGGAGTTAAGTGAGACGAGCCAGCCTTTGGGCTGACTGCTAAAAGATGGGGTGATGCGCGTTAAAAGTGTTGCAAGCGCGTAATCATCGTGAAACTTTGAGGTCATTCGGGAGAGGGGGTCTCATGACCAAGCTGACAGAAGACGAAGCGATCGACGCGCCGTC
>JBCBGR010000242.1:0-4405 GCA_038526555.1 Pseudomonadota bacterium | reverse complement strand
CCCTGTCACTTTGTCCGAAAATCGGATAAGGGCTGAGTTTCATCACATTCATCATCGTCCCTGTTGGGGCACTGCATGCAAGGCTGATCCATGTCCGATTTCGACGTCATCATTATTGGTTCCGGTCCAGGCGGTTATGTGACCGCGATCCGTGCTAGCCAGCTAGGAATGAAGGCCGCCATTGTTGAGAAAGCAGACCTCGGCGGTGTGTGCCTGAACTGGGGCTGTATCCCGACCAAGGCGATGCTTCGCTCGGCCGAAGTCTATCACAATATGCAACACGCCAAAGCCTATGGCCTGACTGCGGAGACGGGTTACGACCTCGCCGCCATCGTCAAACGCTCCCGCAATATTGCCGGGCAATTATCCGCTGGCGTGAAGCACCTCATGAAGAAGAATAAGATTACGGTGATTGCGGGTCATGCCTCGCTCAAAGCGGGCAAGCCCGCGCCCATCGTCTCCGTCGACGGCAAAGATTACACTGCGAAACATGTGATCCTCGCTTCTGGTGCGCGGGCACGCACGATCCCTCAGGCGGGACTGGAACCGGATGGAAAGTATATCTGGACGGCCCGTGAAGCGATGGTGCCGGATACAATTCCGGATCGCTTATTGGTTATTGGTTCCGGCGCGATTGGGATGGAGTTTGCGAGCTTCTTCTCAGCCTTTGGCGCGGACACAACAGTGGTCGAGATGATGGACCGCATTCTCCCGGCCGAAGATGCGGAAGTCTCGGCTTTTGCGCAGAAGCAGTTCGAGAAGCGGGGCCTGACGTTCAAGCTGGGAACACAGGCGTCGCTCAAGACTGGAAAGTCTGGTATGACGGCGACATTCACCAAAGACAGGAAAACTGAGACGGCTGAGTTTGACCGCGTCATCCTTGCCGTTGGGATTGTTGGCAATGTCGAAGACATGGGTCTGGAAGAACTCGGTGTTGAGATTGACCGCACGCATGTCAAAATCGATGAGTTTTCGCGGACTGGCGTGCCGGGGCTTTATGCGATCGGGGATGTGACGGGCGCGCCTTGGCTGGCGCACAAAGCCTCCCATGAGGGAATTATCTGTATCGAGAAGATAGCAGGCCTCGACCCTCATCCGCTTGATCCCAACCGCATTCCTGGCTGCACCTATTGCCATCCGCAAGTAGCCAGCGTCGGCCATACAGAGGCGCAAGCCAAAGAGGCGGGGTACGAGGTCAAAGTCGGAAGCTTCCCCTTCATCGGCAATGGCAAGGCGATTGCGCTCGGTGAACCGGAAGGGTTTGTGAAAACCGTTTTCGATGCGAAGACGGGTGAGTTACTCGGTGCGCATATGATCGGCGCGGAAGTGACGGAGCTGATCCAGGGGTATGCGATTGCGCAGACGCTTGAGACGACGGAGAATGAGCTGATCGAGACGGTCTTCCCGCATCCCACCTTAAGCGAAATGATGCATGAAGCGACCCTGTCCGCTTATGGGCGTACCATCCACTTCTAGCATTGGGGTCTAGTCCGCGAGGACAGGCTTTTCGGGTAAGGTTTCGTTGCGGCGCAGCCAGTTGCCGAACCTTGTCTTGTGGCGCAGCATAGGCTTTTCGATGTAAGTCCAAGAGAGCCAGGCGAGCAGAACTGTCGGTCCGATGGCCAACGCGAAAAGCTCAAAGACTCCCAGTCCTGGGATCCAGTGAATGATCATCTGCATGACTCCCCAGTGGTAGATATAAATACCATAGGAGATGTCGCTGAGAGATTTCAGGCCGTCCAGTTTCGGCATGCGCGCATAGGCGAGCCCCATAACAATCACGGCCATCAGTCCATTCATTGCTATCTCTGACACAGGCGTGTCTTGGAAAATGAAAAGCGCGATAAACGGAATGATCAGCGCAGGCCATGTAAATCTGATCCGGTCGCGATAGGCAAAGAGTGTCGCGCCGAGCCCGTAAGCGATCATAAACCGACACAGATTTTCCGCGCTGGCGGGTAGGGGGTCAAACCAGCCTTGGCCTTGTCCCACAATCCAGAGAATGCTTGGCAAGATGAATTGCGCCAGTAACATCCAACGCTTTCGCATAAAACCCATGGAAAAGCAGAGGACAGTTCCGATATAGCAAAGGACTTCGTAACGGAGTGTCCAAAGCGGCGCAGAGGCGTGTGGCTCGCCATTTGTGGCAAAGACTCCTGGGAGAATCAGATCCGTGTCGATAAAGGTCAGAACCTTGAACGGCGCTAGCCAAACCGAAAGACTCGTCAGATAATCTGAGATCGGGACCAGCGTCGCAATTGGGCCTATAATGAACAGAATAAACAGCACGTGGATAATCAGAGCCGGATAAATGCGTAGAATTCTCGCGGCCAAAAACCCCGGCGTATCGCCGCGATAGAGCATTGATCCTGTGACGAGAAAACCGCTTGCGATGAAGAAGAGATTTACCGCTAAGTAGCTGAAACTATAATCGAATAGGACGGTCGGCTCTTGTTCCGCATTCCCATAGGAGACCGCAAACGCATGACCCACCACGACCAAGAGGGCGAAAAACAGGCGTAAGGGCGTGAAGAAATTGTCGTGACCGCCCCGAATGGTCACGCCTTTTCCGCTTATCTGTCCCAAATTGATCATGTGCTCAGCTATCTACAGGTTCAGCCTTAAAAAGATGCAAAAGCCGCGCCGAATTCCCTTTTAACGCGAGTCCACGATCAAACAGGGTTAATCAAATCTTACCCCTATGATTTGTATCGCCGTTTGGGACGCGCTAGATCTTCACCATGTCGATACCCAAGCCAATTCATAACAGTATCAAACGGGGCTGGACGCCGGAAAGTGTGGGTGATCAGTCTGGCAAACTCGTTTTGATCACGGGCGGGAATTCCGGCATCGGCTTGGAAGCTGCGAAAATATTGGCTGGAAAAGGGGCGGATATTCTCCTTTGTGCGCGAAGTCAGGTCAAAGGAGAGGCTGCCGTAGAAACTGTCAATGCTCTGGGTGGCGGGAAAGCGATACTCATTCAGCTCGATCTTGCGGATATGGCGTCCATCCGGAAAGCCGTTGATCAAGTCAAAGCGCTCACAAACACGCTCGATGTCCTCGTCAATAATGCGGGCATCATGCAGACACCAAAGCAGACAACGGTAGATGGGTTTGAGATGCAACTCGGCACCAACCATCTCGGACATTTCCTGCTCAATGGCTTACTCTACCCACTCGTAGAAGCCGCCAAAGGGCGCATTGTGGTGGTGTCTTCCATTGCGCATAAGTTTGGCCGTCTCCACCTTGCGGACCTCATGTATGAAAAGGGCGGGTACACGCCAACAGTTGCTTATGGGCAGAGCAAGCTCGCTAATATTATGTATGCTTTCGAACTCCAAAGACGTCTGAAAGCGGCTGGCAGTCCAGTCACGGCGTATGCTGTTCATCCGGGTTACTCTAACACAGCCCTGCAATCGACGGGGCCAACAGGGCTTCTAAATCTGATCTATAAACCCGCCAATTTCTTCATAGCGCAGCCCGCCAAGTATGGCGCTTACCCAACTGTTCTGGCTGCTACCGAGCCCGATGCAGCGCCCGGCGGATATTTTGGGCCAACGGGGTGGCAGGATGCGCGTGGACCTGTCGGTGACTCCGCTGTTCACCCGAAAGCCCTGCGCGAAGATAAGGCGAAAAACCTCTGGGTTCAGAGTGAAGCGCTGGTCGATTTCTACTGGGAAAGTGTTCTCAACTAGCGACAATTCGTCTGCAAACGCGGCATGCGTATTCGCCTCTTGTGAATCGGGCGCAGTCGGGCCACATCAAGGCGGTTATGGCTACGCTTATTGATCTTAACGAACGTCCCGCACCGCGCCCGCGCCACCCGGAAAAGGCGAACCGTCCAGAGACGGAAGTCCTGCGCAAACCCAAGTGGATCCGGGTGAAGGCTCCAACGTCCAAGGGCTATGCGGAAACGCGCAAAATCGTGAAAGATAAAGGCCTAGTGACGGTCTGCGAAGAAGCGGCTTGCCCCAATATCGGTGAGTGCTGGGAGAAATCCCATGCGACCTTCATGATTTTGGGTGAAGTTTGCACGCGTGCGTGCGCCTTCTGCAACGTCGCGACTGGCCTGCCGCAAGCGGTGGATCAGGATGAGCCAACAAAAATTGCGGAAGCGGTTTCAGAGATGAACCTGCAGCACGTCGTGATCACATCCGTCGACCGGGATGATCTGGCGGATGGCGGGGCGCAGCACTTTGTCGATGTGATCGAAGCGATCCGTGCGAAGTCGCCGAAAACGACCATTGAAATTTTGACGCCTGATTTTCTGCGAAAGGGCGATGCGCCTGATCGTGTGATCGACGCGCGCCCGGATGTGTTCAACCATAATCTCGAAACCGTGCCGCGCCTTTATCTCTCTATCCGGCCTGGCGCGCGTTATTATCACTCGCTGCGTCTGCTGGAG
>JBCBGR010000241.1:0-4445 GCA_038526555.1 Pseudomonadota bacterium | reverse complement strand
GTGAGGCGGCTGCCCAAGTCCGACGTGATTACTTTGCGAAAGTTATTCCTGTGGCGGGCGGACTTGGGCAGCCGCCTCACCCTCTCTGGGCTTCACAAAAATGAATTGCAAAATTTCGCCTTTAGCGACCTTCAAATCAAACCTATCCGCCTCCGTCGCTTCCGCAGCAGGCTGGGTGACTTTCGCCGTCGCGCAGCTCGATAAAGATAAAGGCGCCGCAAAACAGAGCGTGGCCAAAAGCACAGCAGATAGTTTGTTCATGAGAGAGACTCTTCGGTTCAATTTCGTTCAGCTTGAAACCTAGAAGAGCTTATTTAGTGATTAAATGCGCATATCCTTGCTCTTATGGTGCATAAACGTTACAAATAACTATGCGCAATTGGGATGATCATCAGCTTATATTGGCGATCCATCGTCACGGAACGCTGCGCGCTGCCGGTGTCGCATTAAGCGTGACCCACACCACCATTGCAAGACGTCTGAATGCGTTGGAGACCTCCGAACCCGCCCCACTCTTCCTGCGTGATGGGCGGTCCTTGCGGACAACCGATTATGGGTTGGAACGTGTGGTGATTGCTGAGAAAATTGAGCGGCTCGATTTTGAGGCGGATCGTGTCAGAAAACGCCTCGGCGATGGTCTCTCCGGTCCCATCAGCCTGTCGATCCCGCCCGCGGTTTTGGAATATTTACTCCTCGACGACATCAACAGCTTCATCGTGAAACATCCTGACATTGACCTGAGTGTTGTAGGAACTGAACAACTGGCGGACCTAGATCGAGGCGAAGCGGATGTCGTTATTCGTGGGCAGGAGAGCCCTCCCGATCACCTTATTGGGCGGCGGATCGCCACAATCGGACTGCGCTATTACGCGCATCGGGACTATCTCGCGCGAACCGCGTTTGACGAGCGCATCTGGATTACGCCCTCCGCAGACCCCGGCTGGATCTCGGAGACCCCTTTTCCGGATCGCCCGTCAGGTCTCGTCATTCATGATATTCAATCACGCTTTCTAGCGCTTAAAGCGGGTCATGGCATGTCGCGCGCGGCCTGCTTCATGGCGGACCCTGATCCCGATCTTGTGCGGCTTGATGATCGCCAGTCCATGCCGCTCTACGGCCTTTGGGTTCTGACCCATCCCGACCTCCGCAACAGCCCGCGCGTCCAAGCGCTCATGCAGCATATGAGCGAGGCTTTGAGCCGGAAGCGGGATTTGATGGAGGGTTGAGGCGAGGCCCTACGCCCGATGCGCCACCTGCTCACGCCCTAACGCGCTAAACACCTTGTTGATGATGGCGTCGGCGTCGAGACCTGCCTGCTCATACATTTTCTCAGGCGTGTCTTGGTCGATGAAGATGTCCGGCAAGACCATGGTCCGGATTTTGACGCCTGTATCGAGCGCGCCAGACGCAGACAGATCGTGCAGACAGAACGCACCGAAACCGCCAACGGACCCTTCTTCAATCGTGATTAGGACTTCGTGGTTTTGCGCGAGCTGATGGAGTAGCTCGGAGTCGAGCGGTTTGGCGAAGCGGGCATCGGCGACTGTCGTTGACAGGCCATGGGTTTCTAGCCGCTCAGCGGCCAGCAGGGCTTCGGCGAGGCGTGTGCCGTAAGAGAAGATCGCGACACGGCTCCCTTCACGCAGGACACGACCCTTGCCAATTTCGAGCGGGTCCGGATTGTCCGGCACGTCAATGCCGGTCGCCTCGCCCCGCGCGTAACGGAAACCTGTGGGGCCTTCATCGCGCGCGACCGCTGTTGCGACCATCCGGGCGAGTTCCGCCTCATCAGCCGCCGCCATGAGAACCATGTTTGGCAAGCAACCCAAATAGGCAATATCGAACGCCCCTGCATGCGTCGGGCCGTCAGCACCAACCAGTCCGGCGCGGTCCATCGCAAAGCGTACAGGCAAGTTTTGGATACAAATGTCGTGAACGACCTGATCATAGCCGCGCTGCAGGAAGGTCGAATAAATCGCGCAGAACGGCTTGTAGCCATCAGCGGCCAGACCGCCCGCGAAGGTCACCGCATGCTGTTCAGCAATGCCAACGTCGAACATACGGTCCGGAAAAACCTGACCAAATTCCTTCATGCCGGTCCCGCCGGGCATCGCCGCGGTAATGCCAACGACCTTGTCGTCCTTGCGCGCTTCCGCGATCAGGCTTTGCGCGAAGACCTTTGTGTAGCTCGGCGCATTGGGCACAGATTTTTTCTGCTCACCCGTGACCACATTAAACTTGGACACACCATGATATTTATCGGCGGAGTTCTCTGCGGGCGCGTAGCCTTTGCCCTTTTGTGTCACGACATGGATCAAAACCGGGCCCGTCTTCATATCGCGGACATTTTCCAGGACCGGAATCAGCGCATCCAGATCATGCCCATCGACCGGACCGACATATTGGAAGCCCAGCTCTTCAAACCAGGTGCCACCCATAAACATGCCGCGCGTATATTCTTCAGCCTTTTTCGCAGTGCTGCGGATCGGACGCGGCGCATCTTTGACCATGCGTTTGGCGGCGCCACGAAGCGCCTGATAGCCGCTCGAAGAGACTGTTCGGCTGAGCAGATGGCTCATCGCGCCGACAGGGGGCGCAATCGACATGTCATTATCGTTGAGGATCACAATCTGGCGGGAATCAGATGCGCCCGCATTATTCATCGCCTCGTAAGCCATGCCCGCTGTGATGGACCCATCACCAATCACGGAGACAACATTCGTGTCGCGGCCGTCCAGATCACGCGCGACGGCAAAACCCATCCCAGCAGAAATGGACGTCGAACTGTGCGCGGCCCCAAAAGGATCATATTCACTTTCCGCGCGCTTCGTGAAGCCGGACAGACCGCCGCCCTTGCGGAGCGTGCGAATCCGATCGCGACGCCCCGTGAGGACCTTGTGCGGATAGCATTGGTGACCCACATCCCAGATCAGCTTGTCATCCGGTGTGTTGAAGACGTGATGGATGGCGACAGTCAGTTCAACAACACCCAGACCTGCACCTAAGTGACCGCCTGTGACGGAGACAGCATCAATCACTTCCGTGCGAACCTCATCGGCCAGCTGTTTGATCTGATCACGCGAAAATTCGCGAATATCGGCCGGAAAGTTGACTGTATCCAGAAGGGGTGTGTCGACCATCAATAATACCCAATGCGCCTAATGTTGGCGCTTTAAAACAAAATCCACAGCGCCGCGGAGCGTCTGCGCTTTTTCACCATAGGGCGCAAGAGCGGCTTTCGCTTCTTCACCCAGACTTTGCGCCTTCTCTTTCGCAGCGTTAAGACCCAGCAGTGACACGAATGTGGCCTTTCCAAGATCAGCGTCTTTTCCGACCGCTTTACCGACTGTCTCCGCATCGCCTTCAACATCCAGGATATCGTCTTGAATTTGAAACGCCAACCCAAGCGCATCGGCGTAGCGGTCCAACGCGACGAGATCATGCGGCTCAGCTCCGGACACCAGTGCCCCTGCTTTGGTCGCGTAGCGAATCAGTGCGCCCGTTTTCATGCTTTGAAGCTGTGTGATCAGCGCCGTATCGCGCACATTTTCAGCCACGGTGATATCAACCACCTGCCCGCCAATCATGCCTTGCGTTCCGCCCGCTTTCGCCAGCTCGAGCACCAGCCGCGCGCGCACTGCCGGGTCAGAATGCGCCGCAGGTGACGCAAGAAGCTCGAAAGCGTGTGTCAGAAGGCCGTCTCCGGCCAGAACAGCCAGAGCGTCGCCGTAAACTTTATGCACTGTCGGTTTGCCGCGTCGGAAGTCATCATCATCCATGCACGGCAGATCATCATGGACGAGGCTATAAACATGCAGGCATTCAAGCGCACAGCCGACATGGAGTGCTTGCTCGGCATCACCACCGAGGAGCCTCGCTGTTTCGACGACCAGAAAAGGTCGCAGCCGTTTTCCCCCACCGAGGGCGGCATAGCGCATGGCTTCCGCCACGACCGCATGATGACCCGATGGTGCGGGCAGGAGGCGATCCAGCGCAGATTCCACATTGTCGGCGACGGCCAAAAGCTGAGCCTGAAAGGCATCCTGAGCAGAATTATCGATCACGGTGGAGGTCATAAAGCCGGCAACAAAACCTAGTCAGCGTCAAAGGCCTCAGTCGATGCGCTGCCATCCGGGGCAAGCACAATCTTCTCGACCTTGAGCTGCGCATCTTTCAGCTTGCCTTCACAATGGGCTTTGAGCTTTGCACCGCGCTGATAAAGCGTGATCGACTCTTCCAGCGGCGCATCGCCACTTTCCAGCTTTCTGACAATCGCTTCCAGCTCGGAAAGTGCGTCTTCAAAGCTTAAGTCCTTAATGGGCGTATCGCTCACGTGTCGTCCTTTGTCATTGCGTCGGAGGTGACTTGCGTCCGTCTGACCATGCGGCGGCGACTCCAATGCAAATCACCATTTTGGCTTTTGCAGCGCCAGCCCCGCGCCGTCA
>JBCBGR010000240.1:0-4460 GCA_038526555.1 Pseudomonadota bacterium | reverse complement strand
CAGACATGAGAAACGCCTTGGCTTGAGTGTCTTCGATTTAGTTTCGCGCCTCATAAGACGAGGCACGACACCATCCAATAGTTAAGTGCGCCCTCTATGACCGACGGCGTCTAAAGAGATGTAAACACAGACACAAATACTGGCACAAACACGGGCAGAAAATTACATTTAACGCAGCCGTGATTGATTTGAGCCTATCATCACTTTGAAAATGCGGGCATGGGCGGTGGGTGAACCGCCCACCTGACGCGATTGAAGATGTAACGGCAGCGCCGCCGACAGCAGCCAAGCCTTCTGGCGCTAAGGTCGATCTGACTCAAGGCTCCATCCAGGGTCATATCCTTAGAATGCTTGGGCCATTTAGTCTGGCTGTCGTCGCCATGATCAGTACAGGCCTCGTGGATAGTTTCTTTTTGGGAAATCTGGGCGGCGAAGACAATCCACGCGCTGGAACCATCGCGCTGGCGGCGCTCGGCATCGCCTTCCCGCTGACCTTTATTGGCAATAGTGCCAATATCGGACTCGGCGCTGGGACGATGAGCGCCATTAGCCGCGCCCTTGGCGAGGGCGACGCAGCACGCGCACGGCGTCATGCCGCGGCAGCCATTCTTTTCGCCCTTTTAGTGATGAGCGTGATCGTATCACTGATGGTCGTATCCATGCCCTTCGTCGTCTCTCTTATGGGCGCCGAGGACGAGGTTCGGGTTGCAGCCCTCGCCTATCTCGCCATCTCCCTGCCCGGCCTAATCATCGTGGCCGTCAACTCCATGTGCAATAATATGTTGCGCGCGCATGGCGAAGCGATGCTGCCCTCTTCCATTATGATTTTGGGCGCAGTGTTGAACATGCTTCTAGATCCGTTTTTCATATTCGGGATCGGTCCTTTTCCACGTCTGGAGGTCGCGGGCGCGGCCTTGGCCACTGTCGTCGGAAATGCACTCGCCATGATTTACGGGCTCTATCTGGTGCGTTTTGTCCGACGGACCGTTGATTTCGCGAATATTCGCTGGGCCACTCTTAAACATGCTTGGGCGACCATCGCTGCCGTCGGCGTTCCCGCAATGGGGACCAACATGATTGTTCCCATTGCGACAGGTCTGGCGACAGCGGCCGTGACACGCATGACATCAGACGTCGGCCTCGCGGCCTTTTCCCTGGCCTCGCGTCTGGAACTGCTGAGCGTCGGGCTGCTCTATGCGCTCTCTGCCTGTATTGGCTCAGTCACGGGACAGAATGGTGGAGCGGGTCGAACGGACCGGGTCGAAGAAGCCTTCCGCGTTTCATATCGAATCTGCCTGATTTGGAGCACGCTGATGGCGGGTGTGCTGGCGCTTGCCGCGCGGCCACTGCTCGGCCTCTTCTCCAATGACCCCGCCCTCATCGATCTGGCGGTGCCCTATTTCTATGTCGTGCCGATCACCATCTTCGCCTATGGCTATGTCTTCGTGACAGCGGCAGGCTTTAACGCGCTGGGCCGCCCGAAATATGGCTTCATCTTCACCTTCATTCGCAGCCTTGTGCTCTACGCACCACTCGTCGCGCTCGGCGCTTGGATATACGGTTTGTTCGGCGCGTTTGTTGCCATTGCGATTGCGAACCTGCTGTCAGGTATTGTCGCCCGCTATTGGGCCCTGAACCGGGCACCCATGACAGCGAAGAAGAGCTAGCGTATCATCATGTCAGAGCGAACCGCCAAGATAGTCATCATCGCTGGCGTCACGCTGCTTTTGCTCATGGCGGGCCTTCACATTTCAGGCGTGGGGTTGGTCACGGATCGCATGGCGCAGAGTGATGCTCCCGACTTTCTGAAAAGTATCTTTCCGGTTCTTTTTATCAGCGCGTCGCTTCAGCTCGTCGCCCTTGCGGCCTTTGGCGGGGCAGCCTTAAAGTACCCGGTTGCGCGACGCGGACTCTCTTCGCTCGTCGCACTTTTCGCGCTTATAAATGCAGGCTTTGCACTCTTCTTAGCGCATTGGGTTCCAGCGGGAATTCTCGGACTCGCGACGGTCTGCTTCAGCCTTGTAGCGCTCAAAGGTCAGTCCTCACCAGACACCGAACCTTAACAATCTCTCGCCTGTCCGAGACCGTTGACGCGCCCACCCTGTTTGGACTAGTGGGCGCGCCACTCATACCTGTGCGGGTGTGGTGGAATTGGTAGACACGCCAGATTTAGGTTCTGGTGCTCATCGAGCGTGGAGGTTCAAGTCCTCTCACCCGCACCATTTTCAGTTGACAACAACTGTCTCCTCAAGACTCTGCGGAAAACTTTTTCTCTTTATTTCAGATGCTTGTGGGAGATTTCGCGTCAGTGCTGGTCACACGATAACATCACATGACGGCTCCTTGTTAGGCCTATTTGTAGGCCTAAAGGTGGTCCTGATGTAGGCCCGTGCTCGCCTTGACTTCGTCCTAAATTTAGTCGCTCAAGGAGGCATGAGTAGAACTGCACTGAATAAACTCTCTGCTGCGAAGGCTAGATCTCTAAGCACACCAGGCCGCCATGCGGATGGTGGGGGTCTGTATCTCCGCATTCGTCCCACAGGGGCCAAGAGCTGGATCTTCCACTATGCCGATGGGTCGCGGCGGCGTGACTTGGGGTTAGGCGGATATCAGACAGTGTCTCTGGCCCTTGCTCGTAAGCGAGCAGCGGCATGCCGGGAGGCCATGGCGGATGGCTTGTCTCCCTCTTCGGCTCTAGAGACAAAGAAGGCTGTGACCTTTGGGGAAGCCGCAGACGCCTATATTGCCATGCGGTCGTCTGACTGGCGGTCTAGCAAGACCCACTACAAGTGGACAATGTTCCTCTCGCGCTATGGCAAGAGCCTCTCTCCCATTCCTTGTGACACGATCAGACGACAGGATGTGGAGGTAGCGCTTCGCCCGCATTGGACACGGATCGGTCACTCTGCGCGATACTTCCGCTCTATGGTGGAGAGCATTCTGGACTATGCGACTGTCAAAGGATGGCGAGAGGGATATAACCCCGCCCGGTGGAAGGGGAACCTGGAGCATGTGCTGGCCCGGAAGAAGCCGCCCGTCTCTCACAACACGGCTGTGCCCCATGAACAAGCGCCTGCTCTTTATCGAGACCTGATGGTCTCCCATCGCAGTGGAATGCGTTGTGCGGCCTTTGTCCTGCTCACAGCGGCCCGCAATGGAGAGGCCCGATATGCCACCTGGGACCAGATCGACTGGGAGGCCCGGACCTAGACGATACCCGGAGATCAGATGAAGCAGGGGCGAGATCATATCGTTCCCCTATCGTCACAGGCTCTAACAATACTGCAGCAGCAACCGCGCTATCCATGGACAGAGCTTATCTTCCCAGGACTGAGGAGAGGCACCCCCTCTCAGATGCGACCATACGGGCCGCCATACGGCGCTGTGGGTTCCCCGACGCCACAGCCCATGGCTTACGGTCCACCTTCCGGGACTGGTGTGGAGAGACGGGGCAGCCTCGAGAGCTGGCAGAGCTGGCTCTCTCTCATGCTGTAGGTAATGCCACAGAGCGTGCCTATCGACGCAAGACCGCTCTGGAGAGACGCAGAAGCCTCATGCAGGACTGGGGAGAGTATCTGGAGGGTCGGGGCGAGTGACCGCTTTAAGGCGATTTTAAGACACTCGCCGACTGTTCAGCTTAGCTGGCAGAAGCCGAGAAGCCAGCAATCGTACCCTGTTTTGAGTAGGTGGCTCAAAATTGGCTTCAAAAGTAGGCCTTCCACTTTGCTCAAGTTACAATGAAAGAGGCTAGCCATTACTATGCGATATCAGTAGCTCTCAAACTATGAGTTTGGAGCAGGGCATATGAATAACCGAGCATTGAAAATTTCTTTCTGGCTTTACGGCTTAGCGACAGTCGCCTCGATTTTAATTGGATTGCTTTACGCGTCACGATCACAAGTGATGCCCTATCATTTAGAAGCCTTGGAAACGTCATGGGAAGGACTTCAGCCATCTTATCAGGTTTTGTTGAAAGGCCTGCTAAACGGCGGAGGGTTTTATGGTATCGCAAATGGGCTGTTTATGCTGGTTTTGCTGCTAATACCTTTTCGCAAAGGTGAAGCTTGGGCAGGATATTCAATTGGTTTGATAGGATTGGTTGGCGCGCTTCCTCTGACCCATATCGTCTATACCGTTAAAACCAATACAGCTGGAAACCCGCCTTTAAGCGTTATGGTAGCCGTTATTGCCCTTATACTTGGCGGCCTGTTATCCTTTGTCATAGGCCAGAAGCAGAGACAGAAATGAAATTTACCCTCTGAACTCAAACAGTCTTAATTCCCGAGGCGCGTTTAGGCCGATAATCACCCGTAATCTCGACCACAATATTGCCCGAATTGTATGTGATTGTAGAGCTGACTGAACAGACTAAGGAACGCACTAGAATGCTCCACCGTTTCGCGTCATTGATCGCAACGCTTCTGCTGATTTCGGGTTCTTTCACCGTTGAAGCTCAAGAC
>JBCBGR010000239.1:0-4465 GCA_038526555.1 Pseudomonadota bacterium | reverse complement strand
CTGTCATCGCCCGGGCTGTTCCGTAGTCGATGACAGCGATGGGTATCATCGGCATCAAAGTCTGGATCAACAAAGGCGAGATCATGGAGCATGACCCTTATGCTCATGAGCGTCGCATGACCGAGCAAGGCGATACACGTTCACGTGCGGGTGACCGCCCAAGAAACGATCGTGGCGGACGTCGTCCCGCTCGCGCGAACTAGGGAAGGCGTAAGAGAAAGACATGCGTCAGCCAAAGAGAACAAAATTCCGCAAAGCCCATAAGGGCCGGATCAAGGGCATGGCGAAAGGCGGCACATCGCTGACTTTCGGTTCCTATGGTCTGAAAGCGTTGGAACCGGAGCGGATTACTGCTCGCCAAATCGAAGCCACACGTCGTGCGATTACGCGTCACATGAAACGCGCTGGTCGTGTGTGGATCCGTATTTTCCCAGATATTCCTGTCACAAAGAAGCCAACCGAAGTCCGTATGGGTAAAGGTAAAGGGTCCGTGGAATTCTGGGCGGCGAAAGTCCGTCCCGGTCGCATCATGTTTGAAATCGACGGCGTATCTGACGAAGTCGCTCGCGAAGCTCTGCGTCTCGGCGCAGCGAAGCTGCCCGTGAAGTGCAAGATCGTCACACGTCCGGGTGAGGGCAATTAAGATGGCCGATAAAAACCTTAAAGTAGACGAGCTGCGTCAGCTCTCTGACGATCAGTTGGCAGACACGCTGCTGACGCTCAAGAAAGAGCAGTTCAACCTGCGCTTCCAAGATGCGACAGGTCAGCTGCAAAGCACAGCCCGCGTTCGCGAAGTGCGTCGCGCTGTGGCTCGCGTCAAAACATTGCAGGCTCAGCGTAAAGCTGCTGCCAATAAGACGGAGGCGTAAGACCTATGCCCAAACGTATTCTGCAAGGTACAGTCGTATCCGACAAAGGCGACAAGACGATTATCGTGAAAGTCGAGCGTCAGTTTCTGCACCCGCTGCTGAAAAAGACGATCCGTCGGTCTAAGCGCTACAGCGCCCACGACGAAAATAACGCTCACAAGGTTGGTGACTCGGTGCGTATCATTGAGTGTCCGCCTCGGAGCAAGACAAAGACCTGGGAAGTCGTCACGTCTGCGTAAGCGGACCTGCCGAGACTCCCAAGCTTAAGGAAGAAACCCATGATTCAGATGCAATCAAATCTGGATGTCGCGGATAATAGCGGCGCACGTCGCGTTCAGTGCATTAAAGTGCTGGGCGGCTCCAAGCGTCGTTACGCTCACGTTGGGGACACAATCGTTGTCTCTGTTAAGGAAGCGATCCCGCGCGGCAAAGTGAAAAAAGGTGATGTGCGTAAAGCCGTCGTCGTTCGCGTCGCAAAAGACATTCAGCGTCGTGATGGCTCCGTGATCCGCTTTGACGGAAACGCTGCTGTCATCATCAACAATAATGGCGAGCCGATCGGCACCCGAATCTTTGGCCCAGTTCCACGCGAACTGCGCGCGAAGAACCACATGAAGATCGTCTCTCTGGCACCGGAGGTGCTGTAGTCATGGCCGCTAAGATTAAAAAAGGCGACTACGTCGTCGTCATCGCCGGCGCCGACAAAGGTAAGAAGGGCAATGTCCTTCGTGTGATCCCCAAGGAAGACCGTGTGGTTGTCGAAGGTGTTCGCGTTGTAAAACGTCACGTCCGCCCAAGCCAGATCGATCCTGAAGGTGGCATCCGTACCTTTGAAGCGCCGATCCATATTTCTAACGTCGCTCACATCGACCCGAAAGATGATGTCCCAACTCGCGTTGGCTTCAAGACATTGAAAGATGGTCAAAAAGTGCGCGTCGCCCGCAAATCCGGGGAGGTCATCGATGTCTAAGCCATACGAACCCCGTCTTCTGGCTGTTTACCGCGACGAAATCCGCGCCCAGCTGAAAGAGCAATTTGGTTACACCAACGAGCTGCAGATCCCAAAGGTCGAGAAAGTCGTCCTGAACATGGGCCTGGGTGAAGGTGTCGCTGATAAGAAAAAGGTCGAAGCCGCGATTGAAGAGCTGTCTCTGATCGCGGGTCAGAAGCCTGTCCCCACTATGGCCAAGAAGTCTATTGCGGGCTTTAAGCTGCGCGACGGCATGGTCATTGGTGCGAAAGTCACGCTGCGCCGTGACCGTATGTGGGAATTCCTGGATCGTCTGACCAACATTGCCCTGCCACGTGTCCGCGATTTCCGCGGCCTGAACGGCAAGAGCTTTGATGGAAACGGTAACTTCGCCATGGGTCTGAATGACCTGCTGGTGTTCCCGGAAATCAGCTATGACAAGTCCGACGCCACACGCGGTATGGACATCGTGGTGCAAACCAGCGCCAAAACAGATGAAGAGGCCAAAGCATTGCTGGCCGCGCTCAACTTCCCGTTCCGGAAGTAGAGCGAACGCAGCAAGCCAAGCGGACCTCTAAACCGGTCCTGCAATAGGAGAAAAATTGAATGGCTAAAGTCAGTTCAGTCGAACGCAATATGAAGCGTCAGCGCATGGTGGCAAAATATGCCGCTAAGCGTGCTCTGCTTAAAGATATTGCTCGCAACAAAGACCTTCCGGTCGAAGAACGGTTTGCCGCCCAGCTTAAGCTGGCTGGCCTGCCGCGCAACTCTGCGCCATCACGTGTGCGCAACCGTTGCCAAGTCACCGGTCGTCCGCGCGGTTACTACCGTAAAATGAAAATGAGCCGGATCGCGCTTCGCGAGCTCGGCAGCCAAGGCCTGATCCCAGGTCTGACAAAGTCCAGCTGGTAGGAGGGTAAGACATGTCTTTTTCCGATCCCCTCGGCGATATGCTCACACGCATCCGGAACGCTATCATGCGTGGCCGGACATCTGTTAGCACGCCAGCCTCTAATCTTCGCGGTCGCGTCCTGGACGTGCTCGCTGATGAAGGTTTCATCCGTGGTTACAGTGAGTCCAAGGACGAACGTGGTTTCCGCACATTTGAAATCGAGCTGAAATATTTCGAAGGCGAAGCGGTCATCCGTGAGATCAAGCGAATCTCCAAACCTGGCCGTCGCGTCTATTCTTCTGTCAAAACATTGCCGCAAGTCCGTAACGGTCTCGGCATTGCGATCCTGTCAACGCCAAAAGGCGTGATGAGTGACACTGCTGCCCGTGAAAATCACGTGGGCGGCGAAGTCCTCTGCCAGGTCTCTTAAGGAAAGGGCGAACTATGTCACGTATCGGCAAAAAGCCCATCACAGTCCCATCTGGTGTCACCATGACCCAGTCTGGTCAGATTGTGACTGTTAAAGGGCCTAAAGGTGAACTGTCCTTCACCCTACCTGACGCTGTCGTCGGTAAGTTTGAAGACAACACACTGACAATTGATCCTGTTGAAGGTGTTAAAAACGCGAGCGCCATGTGGGGCATGTCCCGCACGATGGTCTCCAACATGATCGAAGGTGTCACAAGCGGCTATAAGAAAGAGTTGGAACTGCGCGGCGTTGGTTATCGCGCCCAGATGAAGGGCACGAACCTCTCTATGCAGCTCGGTTTCTCTCACGACGTGGATTACACGCCGCCAGCCGGAATCACTATTGAAGCGCCAAAGCCGACATCAGTCATCGTGTCCGGCATCGACAAGCAGCAAGTCGGTCAGGTCGCGGCTGAAATCCGCGCCTTCCGCAAGCCTGAGCCTTATAAGGGCAAGGGTGTCCGCTATGTCGGCGAATATGTGCGCCAGAAAGAAGGGAAGAAGAAATAATGGCTTCCTCCGCTCACAAATCCATGAAGCGTCGCGCGCAACGTGTGCGTCGTCGCCTCAAAAAGCATTCACAAGGCCGACCACGCCTGTCCGTTTACCGGTCCGACAAAAACATCTCTGCGCAGGTCATCGACGATGCGAACGGTGTGACTGTTGCGTCCGCGTCAACGCTGGAAGACAAAAGCCAGAAAGGCAGCGACGTTGCTGCCGCGACACGCATCGGCAAGCTTGTTGCCGAACGCGCGACCGAAGCTGGCGTCACCGACGTTGTCTTCGACCGAGGTGCCTATCTCTATCATGGCCGCGTCAAGGCGCTGGCTGACGCCGCGCGTGAAGCCGGCCTGAAGTTCTAAGGATCGATCATGGCAGGTAGAAACGATAATCGTCGTCGCGACCGCGAAGAAGACAATGAGTTCATCGATCGTCTGGTCCACATCAACCGTGTGGCGAAGACTGTTAAAGGTGGCCGTAACATGAGCTTTGCCGCTCTGGTCATCGTTGGTGACGAAAAAGGCCGGGTTGGCTTCGGTAAGGGTAAAGCCCGCGAAGTGCCCGAAGCTATTCGCAAGGCGACAGAAGAAGCCAAGAAGACAATGATCCGCGTGCCCCTACGCGAAGGTCGGACACTGCACCATGACGTTAAAGGGCGTCACGGCGCGGGTAAGATCATGATGCGCTCTGCCCCTCCCGGGACAGGCGTGATCGCTGGGGGTCCAATGCGCGCCGTCCTGAACGCCGAGGCATTCCAGAACGGCG
>JBCBGR010000238.1:0-4470 GCA_038526555.1 Pseudomonadota bacterium | reverse complement strand
CGGATATCTGGCAGACAGAGGTTGAGAACGGCCTTGCGATTGTGGGCATGGCCTCTAGCGAAGTGCCAATTATCCGGCGTCGGCAGTGTGTAGCCTTCGCCAAAGGGCGGTTCGACTGTGCGATCAAAGCTCGATGGTGTCGGCTCGAAAATCCGCGCATCCGGATCATAAGGCACATCAGCTTCAGCGCCTTGGACTACGACCTCTTCAACCACTTCAGCGACTTCTGCGCCTTCCAGCGCCAGCTCCGCTTGACCTTTGGGCACGAAGGAGGTCGTCACAAACGGCTTGTCTTTGATGTAGCGGTTATAGACGTCCATCACGTCTTCCGCGGTGACAGCGCGGAGGGCCGCAATATCGTCATCCAGGTAGCCTGGGTCGTCGCGGAAGAGGTTATATTCCGCCATGGCAATCGCTTTGCCGAGCGCGCTTTGGACTTCATCATAGACCGCGACCTCCGCTTCCGTCTTGATGCGCCCCAGCGCGTCTTCGGGGATACCGTTTTCCTCAAACCGGGCAAAGGCGGTCTCAATCGCGGGCATCAGGCCATCGATGTCCTCGCCGTCCTTGGACGATAGGATCAGGTACACTTCGCCGGAGAGTTCCTTGAAATAGGTAAAGCCACCTACGCTCGTGGTCAGCTGCTCCTCATCAATCAGCACTTCATTGAAGGGAGCGCGCTTGCCGTCCGTCAGGTAAGTCATCAGGACTGAAAGGGCGTAGCTGTCCGGGTGATATTCTTCGACCGTCGGCCAAACCATGGTGAGGCGGGGGAGGGTGGCGAAATTGTCTTCGTGGAAGAAGTCCTGCCGCTCGCTGAGGTTTGAGGGTTGTGGTTCCGCATCCGGAATGTCAGCGCCGCGAGGGATTTCGCCGAAATATTTCTCAACAAAAGTCCGTGCTTCTGCCGGATCAAAGTCACCAGTGATCGTGACTGTCACATTGTTCGGTCCGTACCAGCGTTCAAAGAAGTCTTTCGTGTCTTGAAGCGTGGCTGACTCGAGGTCGTCGAGCGATCCGATGACCTGGTGGTTATAGGGGTGCCCGTCCGGATAGAGGGCCTTACCGATGACGTAAAAATTGTGGCCATAGGGTTGGTTGTCGACCCGCTGGCGTTTCTCATTTTTTACGACCTGCTTTTCGCGGTCGATGACGTTTTGGTTGACGGTATTAATGAACCAGCCAATCTTGTCGGCCTCGGCCCAAACAATTTTCTCAAGCGCGTCTTTCGGAACCGCTTGGAAATATTGCGTCATATCGGTTGTCGTGAACCCGTTTGTGCCTTCACCACCAATCCGCGTATTCATCGCATCGAGGCCACCGTAGCCAAGGTTCTCAGAATCGAGGAACAGGAGATGCTCAAACAAATGCGCAAAACCCGTCTTTCCAACCACTTCGCGGGCTGATCCGACGTGAACGGCGAGGTTGATCGCAACCAGCGGATCTGAGTCGTCCACATGCAGAACAACATCGATACCATTATCGAGTGTGAACTTCTGAAATTCTAGTTGGGGAAGGGCGTCGGGCTGCGTGGCCTCAGTCGTATCAATCTGTGTGTTATCCGATCCTGGATTACAGGCGGCGAGAGCCAGTGCGGAAACAAAGAGAAGGGCGTGGCGCTTCATAGAGAAACCTTGTCGTTTATCGATAAATTAAATGTCGTATAGGGCGGGCGCACAGACAATGCTAGAGGTAAACCCATGGAGGATATTCATATTAAAGCGGACCTGTTTGTGCCCGCTCAAGCGATAAGCGTTGATGCGATTAAAGGGTCTGGTCCCGGCGGGCAGTCGGTGAATAAGACGAACTCAACAGCGCAACTTCATGCCTTTGTCGATGCGTTTGGATGGCCGGAAGGTTTACGGGACCGAGTACTCGCGCACAGGGATAATCGTATTAGTCAGTCGCAGCGCGCGATTGTCATTCAGGTTTCGACGCACCGTTCTTTTCATCGCAATCGCGAGGAAGCCGTCGATCGTTTGTCAAAACTTCTGAGAGCTGCGCTGCATCGACAGAAGACGCGCAAACGGACGCGACCCTCCTACAGTACGATCAGAAAAGCCGTCAAAGCGCAGAAGCGACGCTCTGAGATTAAGGCGATGCGAGGGCGTGTCTCTCGCGATGATTGGGACAGCTAGCCTATGGGCAACCGCAAGAGGGTGCGCATTGGCAATCGACGCAGGTGCAGCTCTCCCCACAGCAGCATGAGCTCGATGTTGGCGCGACTGTTTCGCAGGCACAGCTTGAGCCGCAGGAAACACATTGGCAGTCGGTCATTATCCGTCTCCATCAAATCTTCGAAGATAGAGACGATATATAGAAAACAGAAATGTTATAAAATTTCAAAAGGCGTTTTTCTTGCCACGGAGGTATAGAATACGTTCGAAATAGCTCTCAAATGCGGTCTGATCACAGGACTTGCACTGAAACTGTTGAATCGTTACAGAGCGCGTCGAAGTTATGCGGCCCCTGCGTGGGCCGCGTTTTAGTTACAGATAATGGAGGCGACCATGGCGGTCCCTAAGAGTAAGATCAGCAACTCTCGTCGCGGTATGCGTCGGGCTCACGATAAACTGAAAAACCCGACTTATGTCGAGGACCAGGACAGCGGCGAACTGCGTCGTCCACACCACATCGACCTGAAAAGCGGTAAATATCGCGGTCGTCAGGTGCTGGCAGCCAAAGACTAGGCTCCAGGCAAAACGAAGATTTTAAAACCCGGCCTTTGGTCGGGTTTTTTCATGGCTGCGACTTCATCAAGCCAAACGCTGACACGAATTTTGATTGGATGTCCGGTTGACTTGAAACCCAGCCAGACTAATGCGCCGCCCATGATAGAAATTGAAACAGTCCATGCGCGCGAAATTCTGGACAGTCGCGGCAATCCCACGCTCGAAGTGGAAATCATGCTGAGTGACGGCGCTTTCGGACGCGCTGCTGTGCCTAGTGGGGCTTCAACCGGAGCGCATGAGGCGGTTGAGCTGCGTGACGGCGATAAATCCCGCTATCTGGGTAAGGGTGTCCTCAATGCCGTGATGAACGTCAATGACGAGATCGCCGACGCCATCGAGGGGCTGGACGCGGAAAACCAGCGCGGCATTGATGAAATCCTTAAGGTCCTGGACGGGACCGAGAATAAGGGTCGCCTCGGCGCAAATGCGATGCTCGGCGTGTCCTTGGCTCTGGCCAAAGCGGTCGCGGATAGTCAGCAAGTGCCACTCTACCGTTATGTGGGCGGAGCAAACGCTCACGTCCTGCCCGTGCCGATGATGAACATCATCAATGGTGGTGAGCATGCAGACAATCCGATCGATGTGCAAGAATTCATGGTCATGCCGGTCGGGTCGGAAAGCTTTTCAGAAGCGCTGCGCTGTGGCGCCGAAATTTTCCATGCCTTGAAAGCCAAGTTAAAAGCAGATGGTCACAACACTAATGTGGGTGACGAAGGCGGTTTTGCGCCGAACCTCTCCAGCACACGGGATGTACTCGATTATATTCTGAAGGCGATTGAAGCGGCAGGTTACAAAGCGGGCGAGGATGTCTTCCTTGCGCTTGATGTGGCGTCGACAGAATTCTTTGAAAACGGTCACTATGAACTCAAAGGTGAGGGTAAGAGCCTTTCATCCCATCAATTCACGGATTATCTGGAAGCGTTGGTCAATGACTATCCGATCATCTCCATCGAAGATGGCATGGCAGAAGATGACTGGAACGGCTGGGTCGAGCTTCAATCCCGGATCGGAGATCGCGTCCAATTGGTCGGTGACGATCTGTTCGTGACAAACCCGACGCGCTTGAAATCAGGCATTGAGATGAAGGCGGCCAACTCCATTCTGGTCAAGGTCAATCAGATCGGGACGCTATCCGAGACATTGGACGCCGTTGATATGGCGCATCGGGCAGGCTTTACAGCTGTCATGAGCCACCGCTCCGGCGAAACCTCTGACACGACAATTGCTGATTTGGCTGTTGCGACCAATTGCGGACAGATCAAAACGGGTAGCCTCGCGCGTTCTGATCGTCTCGCGAAGTATAACCAGTTGCTGCGCATTGAAGAGCAACTCGGTGAGATGGCCGTCTATGCCGGACGGTCGATCCTGAAAGGTTAGGCCTTTAAAACTGCATTTGAGCGGATGCGCTTAACGGCGCATCAACCCTGTTTCGCCACAACCGCCTCATGCGAAGGCTGCTCTTCAAATTCCCTGATCTGAAACGCCGCGCGCCTGCTGCGGCGCTAACGGCCTTTTATCTCTATCTCGGCTATCATGCTTTTTCGGGCAGTCAGGGTTTGGTGAAGTGGATGGAGCAATCCGACCGCGCGGAGTACCTATCCGTCAAAGCGGACCGATTGGAAGCGCGCCGCGCGGACCTTCAAGAAGAAGTTGATCGCTTATCCGCTGATCAACTTGATCTGGACGCTCTTGATATTGTGGCGCGCGAAACATTATTTGTTGCAAAAGAGGGCGAAAT
>JBCBGR010000237.1:0-4484 GCA_038526555.1 Pseudomonadota bacterium | reverse complement strand
GCCGGACTGCTGCGCGCCTTCGAGGAACTCCATCACCATATCGGGCGTCAGCAAGGCGTGGTCACAGGTCGTGACCAGAACTGGAAAATCGCCAGAGGATGCGGCCATCAATGCACTATCTGCCGGCCCCTCACCTGATTCTGTCGCCATGAAGCCCTGACGGGGATCGGGATAGCCAGAAAGTTCAAACGGCCCGGTCAACCCGGCACCGCGCAGGGCTTCGGCCACACGTTCCACCATGGCGATACCTGCGATTTCGACGTCAGCTTTATAAGTGACGCCCGCATGGTCGCAGAGCGGGTCTCCTCCCGGTCTCTGCCCCGCCAATATGATAACGCGTAAGCTCACAGAATAGCCTCGACCATCCGATAGGTCTTGTAATGGGTTGCGTTCACAAGATTACAGATGCCTACCATACTGTCATTGTCTTCCAAAACCCATGACAGTTCACAGCCTGAAAACCCTTGCGCTTTCCCAGCATCAAAGGCGCGCGAGCATATCTCTGTCGTCAACGCAACGCCGCGACGCCCCTTCTGAAACTTCTTCTTCAACCCCATCAGCGGGATTCGCCCTTGAGTGACTTTTTTGGTCTTTAGACGCCAAAGGAACTTGACCCACCCAAAGGGCAGCAAATGACCATTCAGACCATGCGCGGCCTCATTCACGTCCGGGATCATCCAGACAAAAGCTGTAGGCTCACCATCAATGAAGCCGATCTGAAACCCGTCTCGAAACATGATGGGTTTCATGTCTTTGGCCATGTGCGTGAACTGGGTGTCGGAAAAAGGAATAAAGCCCCAATTCTCCGACCAGGCATCGTTAAAGATATCGCGGGCCATACGAACATCGCCCATAAAATCTGAGGGGTTGAGCGAACGCCAGGTCAGCGCAGAGTCGGATTCGGCCTTTCTTCGCAAGTTTTGGACAAGCTTTGCCTTAGGAGCCCCATCTGTCAGGTCTGCCATGAAAGCATAAAGGTCTGTGGCCTTTTCAAGCCCATTCCGCTCAATGGCTTCCACCATATAGCGCTTTCCATACGGCATCAGGATCGCTGGAGGATGCTCGAATCCATCAACCAGAAGCCCCACTTCTTCATTCACGCTCCACATGGAAGGACCGCGAAGGCGTTTGCGACCTTGCTCTCGCGCCCACTTTTTAGCCGCTTCGAGCAGCTGGTCTGCGACATTTGGAGATCGATGAAGTCAAAATACCCGAAGAAAGCGGTGTCTTTGCCGTGAGCTGCATCATGTTCTGCGTTGATAAAAGCCGCGATGCGCCCAACAATATCTCCATTCATTGTCGCCGTAAAAAAACGCGCGCTTATCGATTTAACGGCTGGATTCTTAGGGCTGAAACGGGCTTTGGCTTCCATGCGCAAAGGCGCACGCCAAGCGGGTTCACCTTTATAAAGCCGATAAGGCAAGTCCAGAAAGTCTGAACTGGCCTTATCAGCGGCACTTATTTGAATGGTTGCGTCCACCATGGAATGTCGCTGGCCCTTCTTTGAGAAGACGCCATTGGGACGAGTGACTAGTCGAGGTCAACCAGATTGATGACAATGTCCACACCGTCCGATGGGACATCGAAGCGGGTTTCTTCCCACTTTGGCAGTCTCAGCGACTTAATCTCAGGATTATTGGAGAGGCCATAAGGCTCTTTGGGGGTGAAGTTCCATTTTTTGTCGAGCTTACGATCACCATCCAGATCGTGATAACCCACGACCGCATATTCACCGGGCTCAGCAACATTAATGCAGACCTTGATTGATCCCTTCTCAGCAGGCACCCGAATCCTCCGAAGCTTCCCGGAGCTTCGCATGAAGTTCTTTTCGCCAAACAGTTCCAGCTTCACCAGACCTTCGGGCGTCACGTTATTAACGGTGACACGAATCTGATGGTGGCCGAGGATGCACTGATCAGCCGCATCGCGGTCATAAAGTTCCAAGCCGCGTTCAATCCCGATCGCGGATAGAGGTTCGTCAGAATCGGCGGAGGCCGTCGATGTTGCAGTCATTCCGAGAAGAATTGCCGCACTCATAGTCATTATGCGCATGAAATTTCCGTAGAGTCTGATAGGCGTGTTTGCTTTGATCATCGCTTTTCAATAGGCCCCTATTAATGAGCCAGACATGAACCATTTCATGTCTTTTCAGCAACGTATATGGGCCTCGTGGGGTTCATTTGCAGCGTAAGTCGCAGGAAACGATTGGGACGTCTAAACACATATCTTTTCAAAAAAGCTGCGGTCGCGATTGGCGGCCTTGTTGTTTTTGCCTGTTGCGTTCTCCTGCTGGAGCGTTTGCTACGGATTTTTGAGGTTGTAACGACCTCAACACAGCCCGCCTCTGACGCGAGTAACATGATCATCGCCTTGCTGCCCTACTACCTCGGCATCGCCGTTCCGATGGCTCTGATGCTAGGCACGATCATTACAGTGGATCGCTTCTCGAGGTCATCAGAGCTGACTGCCGCTTTAGGTGCGGGTGTATCCCTCACCCACATGACAAAGCCCTTCCTCGCCATTGCGGCGATCTTGGCGGTGGGTTCCATTCTTATCGAAGGCTGGCTCCAACCCCTGGGACGCTACCAATATCGTGCTGTTGAGAACTCCGTTAAGCAGACTGCGTTCACCGCTGCCCTGCGCGAAGGGATGTTCACGACTGTCGGATCTCGGACTTATTTTGGGGGCACAGCCAAACCTGATGCTGGCATTGGCCCGATCTTTATCTACGAAGACGTCTATGAAAACGGCGTCAGAACAGGTTTTCGCCTGACAACTGCTGATGAAGGCGAGTTGATTGTTCGGGAAGAGACAGGGGCTCCTGTGCTCCAACTCGGCGAGGGCCAAGGCTATCAGGTCGCTGATAATGTGCGCCTGAGCGATAATATTGGCTTTGGCGGCATGTCCATTGCGGGCGCGGCCACCATTGTTCCCTTCCGCTCGCGCGGCAACGACGAACGCGAACTCACCTCATCCGAGCTGTTTGAGAACCGACGTGGGGATCAACGTACTGAGATTGATCGCAACACGAACAATGCCGCACTTCACTTACGGATCGCTCGCACCGTTATGCTGTTCATTCTGCCCTTTATCGCCGTCCCGTTCGGACTGAATTATGGGCGGAACCCCTCCTCAGCGGGCATTTTCGTCGGTGTTGTCTTCCTTGTCTCGTTACAGAAAGGCCTGGAATTCGCGCAATCGCTAGGGGCAGCAGGGACGATACCGCCCTGGGTCGGCATTTGGGGTATCGTTGCTGCCTTGGCCATCTTTGCGGCGGTCATCTTCCGCAAAAGCGCCTTCAAGATGGGGCAGCCACCCCTGACCTCCTTCGCGCAATGGATCACCCATACGCGTAAGGAAATTCAGAAAGGCATTAAGCGAATTCAAGAGACCGTTCGCGGCAATCCGGATACGCGCCGTGCTTAGATTTGCTGCCTATCTGTCCAAATCGTTCCTGATCACCTGGCTGATGGTGGTCTTCGGCTTTCTGGTCCTGATTGGCCTGCTCGACAGCTTGTCCAACGGTGCTGACATTGTTGCTAGTGGCGAAGGCTTTCGCGGGACTTTCAAATATATGGGATTGCGCGCCCCAGTTATTTTTGACCGTATTTTCGTCTTCACGCTGGTTGTCGCGATCCTGCTGACCTATGTAAAACTCATCCGGCAGCATGAACTCGTGGCATTGCTCGGCTTTGGGATTAGCGCGGCCCGACAGGTTTTGCTTTTGACCCCGGTCGTTTTCTGCGCGGGTTTCTTTTCAATCGTTTTTATCGACTACGCCATGGCCCCCGCCGTTCGCTCCTTACAGGCGTGGGGGATTGGCGAATACCGGATCAAGAACATCACGCCGGAGAATCCCCTCTGGCTGGAAGATAATGGGGCCATTGTGCGCGCCACGGAACGCGAAAGCTACGAGACACTCGCCAACCTCGAAATCTTCCAACGCGACGCGGACGGAGAGGTTGGCGAGTGTCTGGGCGGAAAAAGGTACTTACACGGGTGATGGCTGGGCGCTGGAAGGCGTGCGACGTCTCGACGTCGCAGGCGCGGACGGTGAACCGCGAGAAGCGCAGGTGGTGACACAGGCGGCGACATGGACAACATCTCAGACACCGACATCGATTGCGCGACTCGCTGCGGAACCACGAGATCTATCCCTCGCGGAAATGCGCAGTTTCATGCAGCCCGGCAATAGCGGTGCGAATCCGTCTTTTGCCTATAGTTTCTGGCACGCGCATCGCCTGACACGCCCCCTCGCCGCGATCATCCTGCTGATCACTTGTGCAGCTTTGATGCAGCGGACCGGACGCGAGGATACAGGTGACCGAACACTGATCCTAGGTATTACACTTGGCTTTATTTTCCTCATCATAGATGGCGCGATGGCGACCTTTGCAGCGTCTGGCGGCATATCTGTTGGTCCCGCCATCGCAATGCCGCTACTCGCATTCGGATTGCTATCAGCCTTTCTCCTCGCCCGAACG
>JBCBGR010000236.1:0-4528 GCA_038526555.1 Pseudomonadota bacterium | reverse complement strand
GCCAGCCGTCCCATTCAACGGCTTGGGCTTCGGCGACCGCTTGGATGGCTTGTTGATCATTGTCTTCAAACAGGGTCACGCTCGCGCGGGCAAACTGGCCGTCCTGTTCAGGCAAAGCCGTTTTAAGCTCGCCCGTAAGAAGGCCCGAATTAAGACGGGACATATTGCCTTGAAGCGTCAGGTCATTCCAGTCGATCTGAATGGTCTCAGCACTGATCGTTTGAAAATCTGAGGTGATGAGAAGGTTGCCGTCGAACGGTCCATGTGGCGTTTCTGCGCTGAATGTGATGGGGCCGTTCGGACGATTCGCGATGTCTGAAATATCGGCGCGCGCGCGGATGGATTGGACCTGATAGTCTTGGATTATCATTGAGTCCGCGCGTGCGTCCAATCTGACAGACGGGCTCGTTTGCGGTCCGTTGGCCGTGAAGCTGAGCGCACCGCCTGTCGCAAAATCGAGCGAGCCAATCGTGACGCCTTCCTCAAGAACCGCCTCGCCAATGAGGTCCAGTTGTTCGCCAATCGTCCCCGTCACGGCCAAGCGGGCTTGATCCCCAAAGAGACGCCCTTCGGAGAGGGTTAGACCCGTCTCATCAAGGCTTGAGATGATATCGAAAAAGAGGGCATCCCCAATCAGTGAGCCAGCTACGCCCTCCAGGGCTGTCGTCAATGTGAGCCGCCCATCGGCAGTCAACTCGATTGGACTATCAGGCGTTAATTCGACAGAGAAATCGCTAGCTAAATCAGCGCCCGGCCGTGCGCCATCCGCAAGAAGTTGCAGTCCCGTTGTCCCTGAAATTTTGGCCTGCCCATCCTCAAGATCATAGATCCCTTGCCCCCGAATTTGATTGCCGCCTGTAGCAACCCGATAGGATTGCACCGTGATGACGCGACTCTCTAAATTCGCGGTTCCGTTGGCCGTTAGGCGTAATCGGTCACCCATCGCAATCGGCAGGGCCTGATCTGTTGAGGGGTCGGACAGGGTCAGATCTGATGTGAAACTGATCGCGTCACTGCTTGTTTCGGTTGCGCTGATCGGGCCGGATATTGCGTCCGCTTTGCCAAATGCGGTCTCAATCGGTCCCGTCTGCAATGTGCCATTAAAGCGATAGGGCGAGACCAAACTGGCTTGTCCATTCACAACGAGGTCTGAGACGCGGTAACCATCAGGCAGGTCGACAAAATCAGAGAGGCGCGCCATGCTGGCCTGCAGATTGACCGTGTCCGGCCGCCACCCCTCTTCGGGGAGCGTTCCGTCAGCGCGGATCGATAGCCCGGGCAGGTTAAAGTCAGCTGAGAAGGGGGCGGTTTGGGCCGAACGATCTATTGAGAGCGTCGAAGTCAGTGTCTTGTCAGACCCGAAGTCAAACTCCGCGATGTCGGGCCAGGCCTCAAGATTGGTTTCAAGAATCAGGTTCAGAGCCTGCTCGTTCCAATTGACCTGTCCCGTCATCGCGTCCTGATCTGCGAAAGACAGCACCGCCTCGCCCTGACCGTCACTGTCCGTCCCTGTCAGTTCGCCCGTTGCAGAAACAGCGTTACCTTCCGGCGCTCGCATCAGCGTTGCGATTGGGCCATCAGCGCTACCCATCACCTCAAATTGGCCTGAGATGACGCCAAGCTCCGTCCGGGAAAAGTCCAGATCGACCTGATCTACAGGCTGATCCGTTCTTTCGATATTGAGGGTGCCTTCTATAGCCCCACTGGCTGCGGCGTTGAGTGCGCCGCTCGCCTCTAAGGTCAAAGCCTGCCCGATGATGGGCTCATCCAAGATCACGTCATCCAGATCAAATTGATCCAGCGTGAAACGATAACTCGCGCCGGATTCAGACTGTTCGCCGGATTTCAGCACGGGACGACGAGACGCATGAATGCGCTCCGACGAGATCCTTTCCACGGATATGTGTCGGTTCAAAAGCGCCAGCGGATGCCAAGACAGGGTGAGGGCGTCGGCTTCCAGCCAAGGTCCCGTTTCATCCGCGATAATCAGGCGATCGACGGATAGCTCTCCCAGCGGATCACCTGACAGGCCTGAGACCTTGATCGACTCGATCGGACCGAAGCTACGGCTATTGATCTGCCTCTCAACGAAACTAGCCCCCGACTCCGTTGTCAAAAAGATACGTCCCGCGAACAAGATCGTCCCGAATATGACGCTCAGACACAGACAGGTCAGAATGCCGATCCTGACCCATGGCCAGACGTTTCTTTGTGTTTTGTGCGCGGCCGTCGTCACTAGAAGGCCTGCCCGATGGAGATGTAAATCTGAAAATCATCGTCTTGGGGCCGCTTATTGAGCGGTATGGCGATGTCCGCGCGTAACGGCGCAAATGGCGTGTGATAGCGCACACCGATGCCCGCCCCATATCGAACGTCGGACCATCCGGGCCAGTCATCTGCGCCCACGCTCGCCGCGTCTATGAACAGGGCCGCCCCGAAATTGCTCTCGCCTTTATAGCGTACTTCCGTGCTGACTTCGGTGATGGACCGCCCGCCGATCACATCGCCTGCTACATTGACGGGTGAAATGGATTGGAAGCCGAATCCGCGCACAGAACCACCCCCGCCGCCATAAAAACGACGGTTCAGCGGAACAGTGTCCTGGTCGGCCCCAAACAGGCTGCCCGCCTTGATACGCGTGGCCAAAGTCAGGGTTTCTGAGAGCGACTGATAAGCGCTCACCCCCGTCTCGATTGATGCGAAAAACCCTTCTTCCTCTCCGAAATTGAAGACGGGGATGGCTCGGGCTTCAACGTAGACACCCTTGCGGGCATCCAGAATATCGTCCCGACTATCGAACGTCGCGCGTCCTAGCCCTTCAAACAAATAGGCAGTCGTATTCGTTCCGTCCTGATCAAATTGGGAGACTTCCAGGCCGCCCCCTAGGCCGACGCTGAAGTTAGAAGACAAGCGTTGAGACACAATAAACCCAGCGCTGGCACGCTCGCCCGTAAACGCGTCCGTATCTTCACGGGCCACTTCGCCTTGCAGGGCGAGTGAGCGTTGCCACTGCATGAAATAGGGAATGTTGTAGTCGAGCCCTAATCCAATCTGATTGGTTTTGGCCGTCGCAGAAACTGTGAGCGTTTCCGCTTTGCCGGCGACATTGCGGCGCTCATAAGTGAGGTCAACGCCGCCACCCTCTGTGGTGGAGAGACCAATCTCCCCTGAAATTGTATTTTGACGCTCCGCCTCCACGTCGAGAATGATGTCACGGATCACGCTGCCGTCGGGTTGAGGCGTTTTGTCATCAGAAAACCGAGCGATGGCGCCTCCAAAGGCGGCCGTGCTTAACACGCGTTGCGGCAATAGATTAAACCGCTCTTCTTGAAACAGATCGCCATATTCAAAGGGGGCGATCAGTTCGGGCCAATCTTCGTCAATCTTTGCCGTGCCCGCGAGCTGGATCTGGCCAAACCGTGTCTTGTCTCCGACGGACAGGTTAAACACCACAGATAAGGTTTGATCAGCATGGTCGACCACCGCCTTTCGGTCCAACGCCGCGGCGTCTGGATAGCCTTCTGATTTCAACCAGCGCACTAGCTCTAATTCCGTTGAGACAATGTCCGCGGATATGGCGGGCTGGCCCCGCTCAAGTTTCAGAGGTGGGTCAAGCGTTTCTGCATTCTGATCAGAAACATCGAGTAGTGTAACCGAGAGGTCACCCAGTTGAAACTGCGGTCCCGTTTCAACGGTTAAAACCGGGACAAGGGCACTACGCTCAGCGTGGTTCTCGTCCGATGGGTTCTGCCGGATAACCAGCTCAACTGTGGCCCCATAATAACCCTGCGAGCGCAAAACGGTCAGGGTTTGACCGCGCGCCCGCTCACCCCGCCTGCGGGCCTGAGCCCTCGACGCGGGCGCTTCGTCAACAGTGCCGAGGACATCTTGAACGAGCTGTCGCGTGTACGGAGGCAGGTCTCCCTCAATTGTTACGAGCGGCGTCGCCGCAAAGGCGAAAGGCGCTTGAAGCGAACAGACAGCCAAGCCGAGTATGAGGAGCGGGAAGCGGTACGCGTGCATCGCTAAGCACGGCCTTTACGAGGTGCTGTGACACCACAAGACGGTGTGCACAGACGACATGGCAAAAGGCCCAAGAGCAAGTCTGGCTGTAAAGATTGAAATGCCATTACGCAGGCTGAATACATGATGCGCTGAAGACAACAACGAGAGTTACATGTCTTCATCATGTGTGTCCGTCGTCAGATAAATTGAGACAGGGTTTAGCTTTGGCTTAGCGAGTGTTTGGTCTCATCTGGTTGTTATCTTTTATGCTGCGCGCTTACGGTGAAGCAAGCGCCTTTGTTCGATTGTTTTTTGTTTGATCCTTTCTCTGCGTTTGAGGATGGCTGTGGCCCTGCCGAAGTAGGCGTCGGCTGGTGTGACGTTGTCGAGGCTCTCGTGGTAGCGTTCGTGATTATAGTAGTCGATGAACGCCTTGATCTAGGCTTCTAGGTCACCCGGTAGGAAGTAGTTCTCAAGAAGCACACGGTTCTTGAGCGTCTGATGCCATCTCACGATCTTCCCC